>NZ_JBPYDC010000104.1:0-1850 GCF_051847575.1 Psychrobacter sp. 1U2 | reverse complement strand
AACATAGGAAAAGGACGGGAATATTCATTGGCCGCGAGTAGTACCGCTTTATAACCGGCAAGGTTAGCTTGTGATGACAAGACATCCATATTCTGTGCACGTGATAAGGTACGTGGTAACAGTTCCATGGCAAATGCCGTTACCCCTTTGGCAGCATAAGTATCTAGCTGAGTATTACGGTAAGGATCGAGCATACCAATGACAATCTGACCAGATTTTAAGCTGTCAGTAGTTATAGAAGGTAAGTCATTAACTGTGGTAATAATTTGAGACTGGTTAACTACCTCAGCACTACTATTTGCAATATCGGCACCAGCCGCTTGGTACAAATTATCAGCATAATACGCTGCTTGACCTGCACCTGACTGGATGACGACTTCAAACCCAAGTTTAATTAGCTTTTTGACCGCATCTGGGGTGAGCGCTACGCGGTTTTCGTGTGTGATATCTGCACTGATGACACCGATTTTCATACCGTCTCCTTACTCTAAATATATTACTGACCTATACACAGATTATTTGCATGATGAGATGCATAGAGCGAAAATTTTGGTCAACGCTTACATTAGATACTTCAACCAATATTATCAATATAATAAATGACTAACTGTTTTCCATCATGTGTTTTTATTATAGAGACATCGTTTGCTAACTTTCATTGTCTAATGATGACCCATAAGTAAATAAAAAGTTATGTATTTATACCATTTATATAATCTTTATTGCTATATTTGAAATTTTTATTTTTTCGATCTCATAAATCACAAGGAATGACTATGTATTTTGTACTCTCCCCTGCCAAGTCTTTGAATGAAAAAGATGATATTCCCGTAAATCTAGGCAATCATTACAGTCAGCCTGAGCTTATAGGACATTCGCAAGAGTTGATTAAAATACTAAAATCGAAAGAACCGATTGATTTGCAAGAGATGATGAGCATCTCTGACGATTTGGCCCAGCTCAATGCTGAGCGCAATCAACAATGGAGCTGGAGCAAAAATAAGCCATTTAATGATCAAAATGCAAAACCAGCAGGTTATTTATTTGATGGAGATGTTTATACTGGGCTTGATATGTATAACATGGATAAAGAAACGGCCATTTATGTCAATGAGCATTTAGGTATTTTGTCAGGTCTTTATGGTGTGCTGAAACCACTTGATTTGATTCAGCCGTATCGCTTAGAGATGGGCACTAAGCTGAAAAATAAGCACGGTAATAACCTATATGAATTTTGGGGCAAGGAAGTGACTAATGTTATCAATGCACACATGGCAGATAGCGATGACAAGGTATTAGTTAATTTGGCCTCTAATGAGTATTTTAAATCGGTCAAGAAAAAGGCGCTAAATGCTGAAATCATCATGCCACGATTTGAAGATGAAAAAAACGGTCAATATAAGGTAATTAGCTTTTATGCCAAAAAAGCCCGTGGTCTGATGGTGAAGTACGCTGCGGATAATAAACTCACCAATGCTGAGCAATTAAAGCAGTTTGACTTGGCGGGATATTATTATGTCGATGAGCTGTCTGATGATAAGACATGGACGTTTAGACGAGATGAAGCGGATTCGTAATCATCATGCTAAAACATACTAAACTTGTATAAAAAAAACCCCGATAAGCTCAGCCTACTGGGGGTTTATTTGGGAAAACTGGACTAAAAACTTTCATTAAAAAAACCCTGCTATCCTAACGATAACAGAGCTTTTAATAGTCAAACAGACTTTATGACTTCAGTCATACTTCTAGCGAAAAGCGATTTGTCGAGAAAGACGAGCGAAAATAGTACCTATTGTACATTGAGCGCGTCTGACAAAGAGAAATCGCCTTGTAGCAGAAGTAAAATT
>NZ_JBPYDC010000103.1:0-1852 GCF_051847575.1 Psychrobacter sp. 1U2 | reverse complement strand
ATCAGGGCGCTGATGTTATTGTCTTCCCAGAACTGGCTTTATTGGGCTATCCACCGCAGGATTTACTGCTTCGTCCAAGTTTGTCTGGGCGCATCAAAAGCGCACTATCGGCTCTAAGTGATATTCAAGATATTGTGATGATCGTCGGCTATCCACATGTTGACCATCATGGCACCTTTAACTCAGCCGCTATCTTGCATAACGGCCATCAAAAAGGTTTTTATCATAAACAATTTTTGCCCAATTATGGGGTGTTTGATGAACGCCGTTACTTCGATAAAGGCCGCAATCAAGTGTTATTTGATTATAAAGGCATCACCATCGGACTACTTATCTGCGAAGATTTATGGGAAAAATCACCCATTGCAGATCTTAAACAGCAAGGCGTCGACATCATTGTCAGTCTTAATGCTTCTCCGTTTGAGACGGGTAAGCAAGATATGCGTAAGACCATGCTGACTCAGCGTAGCCGTGAACACAGAGTACCCATTGTCTATGTGAATGCAGTAGGTGGTCAAGACGATTTAGTATTCGATGGTGGTTCTATTGTCGCGCAAGCCGATGGCTCTATCGCTCATGAAGCTCCACGCTTTTTAGATCAATTAATGCTAGCGACTTTAAATGTTGATAGCAATGCATTCAACACTCAAGAAAAAGCGCCACTAACGCTGAGCCGTGAGTCAGAGATGTACCAAGCGTTAGTCGTTGGGCTACGTGATTATGTCAATCATTCAGGATTTGGTGGCGTACTGGTTGGTTTATCAGGTGGTATCGATTCGGCCTTGACCTTGTGTATCGCTGTAGATGCTTTGGGTGCAGATAAAGTCTATGCTGTCATGATGCCTTATGAGTTCACTTCAAAGATAAGCTTAGAAGATGCTCAAGCACAAGCGCGTCGTCTAAATGTCTCTTATACTGTCTGCCCTATCTTTGATGCCGTCGAAGGTATTCGCCATACGTTAGCGCCATTATTCAACAAGTCACCTGCTGACACCACTGAAGAAAATATCCAAGCACGTGCGCGCGGTGTTATCTTGATGGCATTGTCTAATAAATTTGGACATTTGGTCATTACGACTGGCAACAAGTCTGAGCTAGCAGTCGGCTACTCTACTTTATATGGTGATATGGCTGGTGGCTTCGATGTGCTAAAAGACGTTTATAAATCACAGGTTTATAACTTGGCAAGCTATCGTAATCGCTTAGAGGATACGCCTGTGATTCCTGAGCGGGTCATTACTCGCCCGCCATCAGCTGAGCTACGTCCTGATCAAAAAGATCAAGACAGCCTACCTGATTATGAGGTATTAGATGGTATTTTAACCTTGTATATCGATGAAGATATGGGTTATCAAGCGATTGTCGATAAAGGTTTTGATGCCGATATGGTGGCCAAAACCATCAAAATGGTGGACAATAGCGAATATAAACGTCGTCAGTCACCGATTGGTACGAAGATTAGTCAAAGAGCCTTTGGGCGTGAACGTCGCTATCCGTTAGTCAACAAATGGTCGATTAATAGCTAAAAGTTTATTGGTTTTACTGTTTGGTTTTGATCATACCTTTATATTATTATGTTTATTATTAGCTGGGCACTTCTTGTCCAGCTTTTTTTATTAGCAGTACCTTAATTCCTTAGTATGATAGTTTTAGCATGGTTATTAAATATTTTATACAAGTACAAATACGTATTCGGTAACTATTCTATCAATGTATAAATCATAGTTATCATAACTTGCGGTGCTGCCTTTTTATTTACTTTCAAACCTTTCTATTCTTCTACCTTTCTTTGAGTACTTCATGAGTTTGCTAACCGCTAGTATCTGCCTTCTTTTGTTGCTTGCCCTAAGCG
>NZ_JBPYDC010000102.1:0-1866 GCF_051847575.1 Psychrobacter sp. 1U2 | reverse complement strand
GTTTTTCTCCTAGCAAGGTAAAAACTTCTTGGTGCGTGTGCTCTCCAGTTTTGTGGGTTACTCTATGAGTGACGAGGGCATAACAAGTATTTCCCTCACCGATGCCGCGTAGTTTATTGCCTTGCGTACTAATAAGCGTCTCGTTGATACCTGACTCAATGAGCGCACTTTTGGCGCTGGCAAGCTCGCGTTTGCAAATATCATAGTCTAGATTGAGCACACTAGCGATCAGCTCTATGCTGATAAGCTCTCCACGTTTGGTTAGCTGTAATGATTTTGAATCAGCACGACGCATAAACGGTGTGATAGTCGCTTGAACCACGCCGCCACCAATAGGTGCAAAGCCAGCTTGCTGGCATTCAAGTTCGACTTGCATGCCCAGCTTCGCTAGTGCAGGTATAAAGGCCTGCTGTAAAAAGTCGCTGGTCGGTGCCATCGGATTATGGGTGCCGCCTTTAATGGTCACGGTTGATTTGCAATGTTGATCGGCATTGGCAAATAGTAGAGCAGGGAGCAGGGTTTGTAGCACCAGACTGGTACTGCCTGCCGAGCCAATATCAAAGGTGTAGTCACCGAACTTAACAGTATTTGGCGTAAAACTAAAAGCCGTGCTACCTAAATGCGCGCCTGATACGCTGGCGTTTGAGATTGCTTGCGATGCCTCTACGCACATCAAGTGCTGGCGCATAAGTCCGGGTTTGGCACGACCTGCGCGGATATTGCTAATCTCAATCGGCGTGCCCGTTAGCATCGATAGTGAGAGCGCGGTACGGATGATTTGTCCGCCGCCTTCGCCGGTGCTGCCGTCGATTTTTAGGGGTTTGGTTTTTGGCATAGGGTTTTCTTTTTAGCGAATGAGTAGGGCTTCGGCAAGTTTAATTTTGGTACTCTCTTATTCTTCATTTTCTAAGTATATTTTTTTTGTTCAAGAAACTTATTTTGAATTAAAATATCAGGGATATTGTTAAGAGCTTCCCTCTCGGCTTTGATCCTAACTGCAAAGACGAAGGAAAAAATGGCTGAACGTGTCAATTGCAGGACATGCTCGGCGCTCTCAACAAATTCGGACTCTGAAATAAAAACTGGTTCTTCATAATAGGCTAATGAGGTTTCAATATCTTCAGGTTTTTCATTCTCATAAACAAATACAAAACTATGCTCCAAGGCATTTCGCCATTGCTTGTAAAAACTAAGCTCACCTTCTAGCTTGTGATTTAAATCACAAGCTATGCTATATAAACCAATCAAACCTTCATTATCATAAGCTTCAAACTTTTGACGTCTGTCTTCGTTTTCAAGTTCCCAAAAGGTATGAAAGTATGAGGGCCTGACTTTACCTTTATTGGTTTTAAGTTGTAAATCAAATAACAAAGCAATGGCATTACCTATCTTATCTAGTATACCAAAGCAAATTCGAAAAGCAGTACGAAGCTTTTCGATGTTTGTTCCTAGCAGCTCGTTGTCATATAGCTCCGCATAGCAAGCATCATCGTCAATATCGTTATCTTTCTTATCAGATTGATGTTCATACAACATTAATCTAGCAAGTCCAAATTCGGATTTAAGCCTATTTAATACCTTCTCCATCGGTAATATAAAATCTCCAGCAACTGCTCTAGTGGGCACTGGGATATTCAAGTTATCACGCGCACTTCCATGACACTTACAATATAAACCATGTTCACTAAGGCTTAAAAAATTATCTAAACACCATCTACGATATTCTGACAAAGATTGATATTCCTGTTCGTCTAAATGTTTGTCATCTTCTATATCTATACCCAAATCCAAACAATAATCTTCGATCTCTTTTTCCGTGTGTTTAGCCTTATTGAAAAAGTTATTTTGCCAGTCATAAGGAAATTC
>NZ_JBPYDC010000101.1:0-1867 GCF_051847575.1 Psychrobacter sp. 1U2 | reverse complement strand
TGCTCAGCTTGCTTCAAATATAGGTTTGGGTTTTGCCACATTTCTTGTATAGTTTGATAAACTTCATTTGGTTTCGCATAGACAGCTGAATTTCCAAATATTTCCTCAAACTCTGGCGGCAATATGACTACCTTACCTAGAGCCATCGCTTCCATAATATTTCGTCCGAACTCTTCAATATAGTCTTCATGGGTATAGTGGATGAAAAAATCTAACTTTGATATAAACTCTGTCACAGAAATAGCATCGAAATCAATAGCTTGCCAATTCTTAGGGAGTTTACCGATTTGCTTTTTAGGTGTTTGTACACCGCCCATCAACAGAACATTAATATCGCTTTTATCAGCAAGGTAGGCCTGCTTGATTTCATTTTTATCTTTAGGCCACTTAGTCCAATGATCTCTAGAATGTCGACCTACTATAATCTTTCTATTTGTACCAAATTCTAATGGTAAGCTTATGCTTGTATTATCTAGCTCATGGTTATATGGAGGAAACCAAGTGTCTTCGTATACATTATCAACTATGCCAGACTTATTTAATGTTTCTATTACTCTTGGTGATATTGGTATCCATAGTGGACTGACATTAAATAACTTCTTACATAATGCAGTTACTTCATTACTGTCATAGTAACTAGGTTCTTGCGACCATAACTGCATTGGAGACTGATTTACTAGTATACCTAGTTTATTGCACGTTATACTAGGAACAGCATCAATCTCAAAGTTCAAAATAGGGGGGTGATGTATTATAACTAGTTTAGCAGTGACCTCATCTTCGGGTACTAAAAAATCTATGTTTTCATTGTAGGAAAGCTTTGTATACTCATCAGCTATCTCTGCCGTTTTTAAATCGTATCTTGGCCAATGAAACAATCCTACTTTCCAGCCCAAGGCTTCAGCAGCTTTAATATAGCCTTCATTGCACCGTCTTGTCCCCCCCAAAAGGCTTAAATCTGATATTAGTATCAAGTCATAATGAATATTCTTCTCCCAGTGTTTAGGTGCTAAACCATGAGGTATAGGAAAGGGATATTTTTTACTAGTTCTAGTATAACTAAGTGGTTTATCCTTATTATTTTCACGCCAAAATTTCGCTTGTCTCGAATACTCATGACGTATTCCAAAAGTTAGGCTGTTTAGACTCGTACCAGCTTGTTGTGTCAGAGAGTTATCATGTACTAAAAAGAATGAGAAGGGAATGTTTTGCATGATATCTACTATAGAATCTTCACCCCATAATATGCGTGCTCGTTGTATAAACTCATCATCTGCATTAGCAGATACAGCGTCCCACTCACCTAGAGATTTTATATCTTCTGATCTTATTAGAAGAGAGGGGTAACTTCTATGTACATACTCAAGATTCCCTCTTTGTGGTCGTAAAATAAACTTAAAATCTGGAGTCACTCTTGTCATATAAGAGCAAGTAATCTTTATAGACTTATCGTTAAGCATTACCTCCATTTGTTTTTCAAGCATTTGGGGGTGCGACCAATCATCACTATCATGCACAGTGATGAAATCACCGCTTGCCAAGCTTAACGCTCTATTTCGAGTAGTATAAGCACCCCTGTTTCTTTCATTACGATATATTTTGAGTCGACTATCTTTAGCAGCTAATTCTTCCAAAATCTCCCAGCTTCTATCAGAGCTACAATCTTCTACAGCAATAATTTCTAAGTTCTGCCATGTCTGATTAAGCATTGAGTTTATTGACAGCTCAATAAATTCCTCAGCTTGATAAACAGGCATCAGTACACTAATTTTAAATTCACTTTCTTCAACATTATGTAAAACAGAACAACCTATATTACCAAATACAAACCCTTTATTTTCATCTAATAATGATAATGGGCTTATGT
>NZ_JBPYDC010000100.1:0-1875 GCF_051847575.1 Psychrobacter sp. 1U2 | reverse complement strand
AAACGTCTCATTGACTGATAAAGAAGGCTCAGGACCGAATTTTGCAAATTTGGACTTGACGATAGAGCTTCTATTTTTGGCAGGATTTTTAGACAGATATTTTTGAGTGGCTGTTTTTGACTTTGAGGCAGGTGTACTAGCTGAATCGGCCTGCGATTCAGCTAGAATTTCAGCTAATGTTTTAATTTTCATAACTATTAATCAGCTAATCAATAAAATATATATGCAATAACTATTGAACTGGCGCTGCGTCTGATTTTTCATCCACATCATCCGCGTCTGATGCATCATTGTTGTCAACAACACCAAGTTTTTCGACACGTATCTTCGCTTCAATAGCTTGAGCAATTTCAGGATTTTCCTTCAAGAAGATGACTGAATTGGCTTTACCTTGACCGATTTTTTCATCGCCATAGCTATACCATGCTCCAGCTTTACCAACAGCACCAACTTCAACGCCTAGGTCAATGACTTCAGCTAAATGGTTGGTACCTTCACCATAGGTGATTTCAAACTCAGCCTGACGGAATGGAGGCGCCATTTTGTTCTTAATGACTTTAACACGAGTCTGGTTACCGATGATTTCATCACCGTTTTTGACCGCACCAATACGGCGAATATCCATACGTACTGAAGCATAAAACTTAAGAGCATTACCGCCTGTGGTAGTCTCAGGGCTACCAAACATAACACCAATTTTCATACGAATTTGGTTAATAAATACCACCATACAGTTAGAGCGCTTGGCATTACCGGTAATCTTACGTAAAGCTTGACTCATCAAACGTGCTTGCAAACCCATATGAGAGTCGCCCATTTCGCCTTCGATCTCTGCACGCGGTGTCAAAGCAGCAACGGAGTCAACGACAATCATATCGACTGCCCCTGAGCGTACCAACATATCCGTAATCTCTAGCGCTTGCTCACCATTGTCAGGTTGAGAAACCAATAGATCATCCGTATTTACGCCAAGTCTGCGCGCATAGACAGGATCAAGAGCATGTTCTGCATCAATAAAAGCACAAGTACCACCTTGCTTTTGACACTCTGCAATTGCTTGCAGCGTCATAGTCGTTTTACCTGAGCTCTCTGGACCATAAATCTCAACAATACGTCCTTTAGGCAGACCACCAATTCCAAGAGCGATATCCAAACCTAATGAGCCAGTTGATACAACGTCTACATCAAGCGCTGCCGAATCATCACCTAGATGCATGATAGTATTTTTGCCAAATTGCTTTTCAATTTGACCTAGTGCCGCTTTAAGTGCTTTGGCTTTGTTGTCGTCCATAATGGAGTCCTTGTCATAAATTTTCATAAAAGAGTAATTAAAAATTCGAAGGTATAATGGTAAGTGCAGAAAATATCCTATTAGATCATCTGTCTTAACATATCTTTAAGATCGTAGTTGTCTAAATAAATGCAATATAAACATCTCGTTCCACTATACAGTAAATAATACTAGCAATAGAAGTAGAATGAAGTTTAGAGTAAAAGATTGGTAGGTGTGTGAGTTGATGCAGTGATTATAACAAAATCTAGGTGCAACATCATGATAGGAAAGGTATCAAACGACAACAGCTGTCGTGTGAGATAGAGTGTAATTTAATTGTCTAAATGGGTAGAAAAACTTGTCATTATTATGATAAATTAGAATCATTAACAATGAAGGATGTCAACAAGAATATTGAGTTGTCCACAGGAAACAATAGGCTTCAGAGTCGAGTTTGTGAAACATCGATTGGTATTCAAAATTTTTTAAATTAATTCATAAAAAGTCAATTTTACTTTTATTGAGATGTAAGTTATTGATTTATATATCTATTTAAATTGTATAAAAATTAACCAATTTTACCTAAAGCGTTAAGCTATCGA
>NZ_JBPYDC010000099.1:0-1910 GCF_051847575.1 Psychrobacter sp. 1U2 | reverse complement strand
ATGATAGGAGATGGCATCTCTAAACCTAACAAGCGCGTTTTGATATCGATATCATCACTAGATAAGCCAACTAGGCGTTTGGCTGCAATACGATAATCATTAAAGGCACGGCGGTTTTCGCGTAGTGTCCACTCATCACCTGCGCCGCCTGAGACAAATTCATAACCTGCTTTTGGAATCGCACCGCGCGCTTCGACTTCTAAGCGATCAAGACTAATGATGTTGATTTTCTTTTCTGCGGTACTGGCAAGATAGGGCGTTGGTGGTCTAGTAGCGTCATTCGCTGCTGCAAAAACTTGCGTGCTCATCAAAGGTAACGCGCTAAGACCGATACCAGCTGCGCCTAATAGCTTACGTCTTGAGATAGATTTTTTGGTTAATTCGCTAGTGTCATTCACTGATGGTTTCATTACTTATCCTTTAGTAATTAATTATTTAGTAGTTAATTATTGGTATGAGTATTTATGTACGCATTATAATAAATAATGACTATCTATTGTTAAATAATTGTTAATTATCAACGTATAAGGTTAATTTAAACTTCAAATTACACTATATTTATTATATATTATTACAGGCTAGTAACGTCTTGTGACTTACCTTTTCTATTCTCTAACTTTTTTTAAGGTTAAGTCAATACCAATATTATTTCAATAACATTAGAGGCTTACAATGAATTTACTCAAGAAATCCATCCTGACTCTTGCCAGTCTTGCCTTATCTGTGGCGGCAACTGCTGCTTCTGATACGGGTATCAGTGTCGATAAATCAAAAGTTGCCAAACGTGCTGTATTACCAGACTTTACAGTAGGTATGTGCGATGATGCAGCGCCAACGTTAACGAAGCTTAAAGACAACTTATATCGCCATACTAATGGCTCGGGCTTGGCTGTACATAGTGGTATCGTGATGATCACCGATGAAGGCGCACTAGTTGTTGATGGCGGCGCAACTTGTGCTACAGAATGGCTCAGTAAAGAGATCAAAAGTCGTTTTGGTGTCTCTGTCAAATACAATGTCTTAACCCATGCTCATGCGGATCACATGGCAGGTAGCCAAGTATTTCAAAAGCAAGGCGCGACCATCGTTGCACACAGAAATGTGATTGAGCCTGTGATTGGGGAAAGAATGCCTTATGCCATCCCTGATAGAGTGTTCGACGAAGACATGACCATTACTCTCGGCGGTGAGACGGTTGAGCTACACCGCGTCGATCCTAGTCATTCAAACAGTATGACCATGGTGCTATTCCCGCGTCAAAAAGCGCTACAGTGCACCGACGTCTGCCAAAACAAAACCATGCCTTACAATGATTTCTTAGACTTCTATTATGATGGCTGGATCAACACTTTAGATTGGGTGATTGAGCAAGACGTTGATATTATCGATATCGGTCATTACACCCCAGCGACTAAAGCTGAGCAAGTCGCACTGCGCGATTACATGGTTGATTTGCATAAGCAAGTATTGACTCTTGAACGTGCTGGACAAAGCTGGGATCAGTTATATCGCAATGTTGAGTTTAGCCCAGAAGTACAAAGCTGGACCAACTTTAGTAACATGAAAACACTGAACACGCTTGGTATGCACCGCTGGGTGAAAAACCATCGCCGCGGCATGTGGTAATTAGCGATTGAATCAAACTGTCATTTTAGAAAGCTTTTTGATTAGTCGTCTTCATAAAAGAGTTGTTAGAGTATTCTGGCAACTCTTTTTTATGAGATAAAATGTGGAATATCGTTTTTTTAGTAATTCAAACCAAACGAGGACTCATGATGAAAACCATCCATCATCCAGCAAATACACGCGGCGGCTCGTATCATGGTTGGCTCAGGAGTAAGCACACTTTTAGCTTTGCCGACTACTATGACCGTGAGCGGGTAGGGTTCGGCGTTCTCAAGGTGATTAAT
>NZ_JBPYDC010000098.1:0-1911 GCF_051847575.1 Psychrobacter sp. 1U2 | reverse complement strand
ATTGCAACAAGCGCAGCCCATGTTAAAAGCACCATTAAATGCAACGGACAGTGTGCCATGGATGGGTTTTCGACCTTCAACAGCGGATTCACTACCCATCATAGATAGGATTGACCAAGTATTTTTAAACTTCGGGCATCAGCATTTGGGCCTAACGCAAGCCGTCGTCAGTGCACGCATGGTCGCGGAGCTATATTTTAATGAGCCGCCTGTAATAGACCCAAAACCATATCGACTTAACCGTTTCAAATAGGCAGTTTATGACTGCCGTATAGCAAGCAAAAAAAGCAACCGATTCAATACTGAATCACCATTATTTAAATCACTACCAATAAGGAAAGACTTATGAATATTAATGGAATCTTAGTCCCAATCGTTACCCCATTTGACACTAACGGTAACGTTGATGCGCAAAAACTAACGGCGCTGGTCGAAGCCTTTATCGATAAAGGCGTTGCTGGTATCGTCGCTTGCGGCACTACTGGTGAATACTACACGTTTTCAGATGCTGAGCGTGAGTTAGTGTTGACCACTATTGCTGAAGCTGCAAAAAATAAAGTGACCCTTATCGCTGGTATTAACAGCTTATCAACCGATCATTCTATTGAGCTTGCCGCACAAGCAAAAACCTTAGGTTATGACGGTCTCATGCTATCTGCGACGCCTTATAGCTTACCTGAGCAAGATGGCATCATCGCTCACTTTGAAAAAGTGGCCGACGCCAGCGAGCTGCCAATCATCATGTACAACTTCCCGGATCGTGTCGGCGTTGCCATTGAATTTGACACGGTTGCTCATCTAGCCAAGCACCCTAACATCGTCGGCGTAAAAGAAAGTAGCGGCGACTTTAGCCATGCGTTACGTATGCTACAAGCTGATTTTGATGAATTTGAAGTGGTCTGTGGCTGCGACGATCAACCCGTTGACTTCTTCTTTTGGGGTGCAAAAAGCTGGATCGCAGGCGCAGCAAACGTCTTTCCAGCCGAACAAGTCGCTCTTTTTGATGCCACCCAGCAAGGCGACTGGGATAAAGCCAAGCAAATCATGAGTGAGATTTATCCTGCCATTCATTCTATGGAGTCTGGCAACTACAACCAAAAGGCCAAAGCGGGATGCTTAAACGGCACTATGGATGTTGGCTCAGTTCGCGTACCACTCACGGACATGCCAGCAGATGAAAAATCAGAGTTTTTAGCATTGCTGTCTAAATAACATTCAGCTTAGTAAAAGTACTGTTAAGGATAACCAACGCTAAATTTGATGCCGTAGTTAAACTGACGGCATCAAACTTAGCAGACAAGGATTAAAAAATGAGCACCACAAAAGAAATAACTACTAAAGAGCAAGTATTCGAGCAAGCAAAACAACAAAAACTATGGGCGGGTCACTTAATCGCCGCCGAAAATCTATCAACAGAGACCTTAGACAATTACACCCCTATTGATAACAGCGTCATCGGTCAAATCGCCTCAGGTAACGCCGATGATGTTGACATTGCCGTCAAGGTCGCACGCGATAGCTTTGAGAATGGTGAATGGCGACGTCTAGCACCAGCTGAGCGTAAAACCATCATGCAGCGCTGGTGTGCGCTCATGCATGAGCATTTCGAGGAGCTGGCAGCATTAGATTGTGTGGATGCGGGCAAGCCGATTACCGAATGCTTAAACACTGACATGCCAGCGACTATCGAGACTTTTGAATGGTATGCCGAAGCAGCTGATAAGGTATTTGGTAAAGTCGCGCCGACAGGTAGCGCGGCTTTAGGACTTATTGTGCAAGAGCCCATTGGTGTCGTTGGTGCAGTATTACCTTGGAATTTTCCAGCCCAAATGTATGCATGGAAAGTCGCTCCTGCTCTCATCTCAGGCAACTCTGTCATTGTTAAACCCGCTGAGCTGACCTCCCTATCCG
>NZ_JBPYDC010000097.1:0-1918 GCF_051847575.1 Psychrobacter sp. 1U2 | reverse complement strand
GGCACCAAAAATATAAAGGATACGCAGTTTTTGGTATCTTCAGGCTATGGATTTGGTCCTGTACCATTTAGGTTGGGAACACGGTCTGAGATATGGATGATCAGGTTACAATCTGCCCTATAAACTGTTTAAGTAAATGACATAATGCCCATACTAAAAGCCTCTACTATATACAAGCATAGTAGGGGTTTTTTATACGCTACCAAACTTCCGCTTAAACTTTCTTTGTCTGGTCTAAATCTCTTTAAATACCAAAACTACTCCGGAATTACTCATGCGCTACGCATTTTTTATCACTATTTTTGTACTGTTGCAGCTTTTTAGTTTAGGAGCTGCATTAAGCTTACAGTGGTGGTTACAGCCTTTGATAAATCCTGCGCTACAAATTTCCATATGGATTGCTATATTTATCATTACCAATAGTTTGCTGCTACTGAGTGTAAAAAGGGTGTTTGCCAATAGCTATCGCTGGGTGAGTGGTTGGATGTTATTCATGCACTTTATGGTATTAACCGCGCTGCTGACCAGCCTGTTATACGGAGGGTATTGGTTAATAGTAACCTTTACTGACTACCGTGCTCTTAATCCTTCGGTAGTGGCAACAGGGTTGCGAGTACTTGCTCTGCTTATCTTTATTGGTCTATTTATTTATGCTTTATATAGCGCCTACATACCTGTTGTGCGTAAAAAAACGATTCATATTAATAAACCGATGGTAGAGCAACTGCGTATTGCGGTGGCCAGTGATCTACATATTGGTCGACTGTTTGGTAGTGGTGCGATAGATAGGCTACATCGCCTTGTCGTCCAGTCTGAAGCGGATATATTGCTGATGCCAGGCGATATTATGGATGACAATACCGACGCATTTATTGCCTACGATATGCAGGCGAACTTAACTGAACTATGTGCCAGCCTACCTTACGGGGTTTATGCGACGTTAGGCAACCATGACTTATACGGGTACGAGCAGCCCATTAGTCACTCACTGCGTAGTGCTGGCGTGCAATTATTGAACGATGAGGTTCATTGCCTAACGCATCAAGGGCAACCGATTTGGTTGGTTGGCCGTTTTGATAATCATAAACGTGCGCGCGTAGCGACGACAGAATTACTGGCGCAAGTAAATATAGATGAGCCCATTATATTACTAGACCATCGCCCTAGCGATATCGTTGAACATAGCCAGCTACCGATTGATTTACAAGTGTCAGGACATACTCATAATGGTCAAGTATTTCCCGCTAATTTTATCGTCAATGCGATTAACCGTCTAGGTTATGGTTATGAAGCGATTGGTCATGGACACTTTGTGGTGTCCTCCGGTTATGGCTTTTGGGGTATTCCATTCCGCTTGGGTTCGCGCTCAGAGATTTGGTTAATCGCTCTTAGTGGTAAGTAGTTGGCGGACAAAGCTGGCAAACTTGTCAATAATATTAGCTGCCTCATGACCAACACCCTTATGAATACTCATTAAATGAATAAAACCGTGCGGCGCGCCTAGCACAGTGTAGGTCTTAGTCGCGATGCGACTATCTTGTAATTGGTCAGCGTAAACGAGAGCCTCATCACGTAAGATATCTAGCTCAGCCGCCACAATATAGCTTGGACAAATGTGCGCATTATGACCATACATGGGTGAAGTAAGCGGATGTGAGCCTGTCAAAGTACTATGTTGCATGTAGGCGGTGTCAAACACTTCGACATCGTTGTAATCAAGTAGCAAGTCTTTACCATATAATGCCCAGCTAGGGTAAGTTGCCTCAATATCGGTGACAGGATAAAGAGGTAGCTGGGCAAGTGGACTAGGCAAGTCTTGCAACTTACTAATGATATCTTCTGCATCTAATCCTAGATTGAGCCATTGCGTAGCGTCTGGCGCAGTGATCTGCTGGGCGACCAAGATGGCCAAGCAACC
>NZ_JBPYDC010000096.1:0-1920 GCF_051847575.1 Psychrobacter sp. 1U2 | reverse complement strand
CCCAACCGTGTCGGGCCTTTTGGCTCTTTACAGCTGGTTGCCGATATGCTCAAAATCTTCTTTAAAGAAGATTGGATACCAAAATTTACTGATAAGTTTATGTTTACCTTGGCGCCTGCAGTAGCTATGTTCACTGCATTGGCCTCATTTGCCATTATACCGGTCTCGCCAACGCTTGGTGTTGCTGATTGGGATATTGGCATTTTGTTTTTCTTTGCCATGGCAGGTATCGCTGTCTACGCGGTGATGTTCGGTGGCTGGGCCTCTGCCAACAAGTTCTCATTACTTGGCGGTCTGCGTTCTGCGGCGCAAACCATCAGTTATGAGGTGTTTTTAGGCTTGTCTTTGATGGGCGTAGTGGCCCTAACTGGCTCATTTAACCTACGTGAAATTGTCGAATCGCAAATTGATGGTTGGTATATCATTCCACAGTTTTTCGGCTTTTTGACCTTTGTGGTCGCTGGAGTGGCGGTAACGCATAGACATCCATTTGATCAGCCAGAAGCCGAGCAAGAGCTCGCCGAAGGTTACCATGTCGAATACTCTGGTATGAAGTTCGGTATGTTCTTTATCGGTGAATATGTCAATGTGGTACTCATTTCTGCGCTAATGACTTGTTTGTTCTTTGGGGGCTGGCTTGCACCTTTTAATTTAGATATTCCATTTGTCCCGCCAGCTTTTTGGTTCATGATAAAAACGCTATTTTTTATGACCCTATTTGTTTTGGCTCGAGGCTCACTTATGCGTCCGCGTTATGATCAGGTGATGAATTTTGGTTGGAAAGTCTGTCTGCCAGTTACTTTGATCAATCTACTGATTACTGCTGCTGTTATATTGATGTTTTCTCCGGCACTGTAGTTTTGGTAAAGATTTAAAGTAATGCTGATAAGGATAATAATCCCATGTTTACTACGATAAAAAAGATTGTCATTGGTATTTTTACCATTGTCCGCAGCATGTGGATGGTCAATAGCCATGCGATTAGGCCGCGCGATACCATACTGTATCCTGAAGAGCCTGTGCCAGTACCGCCGCGTTTTCGGGGACGTATTATATTATCTCGTGATCCAGACGGTGATGAGCGCTGCGTTGCTTGTAACTTATGTGCAGTAGCGTGTCCGGTTGGTTGTATCTCACTACAAAAAGCCGAGCGTGAAGATGGGCGCTGGTATCCAGAGTTCTTTCGAATCAATTTTTCACGTTGCATCTTTTGCGGATTATGTGAAGAAGCGTGTCCAACGACTGCAATTCAAATGACACCAGATTTTGAGTTGGGTGAGTATAATCGTCAGGATTTGGTCTACGAAAAAGAGCATTTACTTATTTCAGGACCAGGTAAATATCCTGATTATAACTACTATCGCGTCTCTGGTATGGCCGTGGCAGATAAACCAAAAGGGGCTGCACAAAATGAAGCCGCACCTATTGATCTTCGGAGCTTGTTGCCATGATGAATATCTTAAACAACCCTGAGTTAGCAGGTTTTTATTCACTTGCGGCAGTCGCTATTTTTGCTAGTCTGCGTGTGGTCACTCATGCCAACCCAGTACATGCTATTTTATCAATGATCGTATCATTGTTAGCGATAGCCGGTATATTTTTTGTATTGGGTGCGCCCTTTGCTGGGGCGCTTGAGATCGTTGTATACGCTGGCGCAATTATGGTGCTTTTCGTCTTTGTGATTATGATGCTCAATCTTGGCATGGCTAATGATGCTCGTGAAGAGCGTTGGCTCAATGCAGGAACATGGGCAGTACCAACTGGATTGACGGTAATTATTGCGGTTGTGCTGTATGCGATGATTGGTCTTAACCATAATGAAGTCGCCATGATTGGCGGTACGACCATTTCTGCCAAAGCGGTTGGTACGGCACTGTTTACTAAGTATGTCATGTTGGTTGAGGTAGCCGCGCTGCTATT
>NZ_JBPYDC010000095.1:0-1924 GCF_051847575.1 Psychrobacter sp. 1U2 | reverse complement strand
CGACGAAAGAAATCAGCGATAGGCTCAACCCATGTTGTCTTGGCAACTTCTGCTTCTACAAGGTTCGCTTTTACCAACCCATAACCGATAGCCAAAGCTACTGTCAGACTCAATGCCATACGCACCAATTCATACAAAAACCCTAAAAGCGCACTTTCTGTCGCAGGTAATAATGATCCTAAATTTGCGAATATGAACACAAAACCTATGACTGATAACGCAAATACCAAGACTAGACGTGAATAGTCTGATGTTTTACGTTCAACGCGTACCTGATTGCTGACTGGCTCATGAATAATCAAAGTGGTCGCGACCCCAATTCCCATGACCCCTGCCATAACCCAGTAAGTATTGCGCCACGCTTCATAACTATAAAACGCTTCAGTTGAACCAAAATAATCCGCCAAATATAGCGCGCCTGCCCCAGCGACAATCATACCCAAACGGTAGCCTGCAGTATACATGGCAGACAATACCGACTGTAGACTTGGGGGAGCAAGCTCAATGCGATAAGCATCGATGACAATATCTTGAGTAGCGGAAGAAAAACCAAGTAAAACCGCCCCAACTGCCATATAAATAAGGCTACCTTCATTGGTTGGATTGATACTTGCCATCAGACAAATCGCCACAATAATCATCAATTGAGCAATCAATATCCAGCTACGACGACGGCCCAATAGTTTAGTCAATATAGGAAGTGGCACGGCATCGACCAATGGCGCCCAAATAAACTTGAACGAATACCCAAGCGCCGCCCAACTAAACATCGTTACTACACTGCGATCAATACCAGCCTCACGCAGCCACAGTGACAGGCTTGAAAAAATAAGCAAGATGGGAATACCAGCGACAAACCCTAAGAACAACATGATAATGGCGCGTCGATCGAGATAGGCTTTTGCCGCCTCTCCCCATGACTTTTTGGCAACTGGGGGGTTTGGAGGCACAGGTTGGACAGCAGACATAACTATTCACCAAAAATTAAAACAAAAAACACAACCACGTACAATTCTTATCAGTCGTTAGTATCAATTATTTGCATCAAAAATTGATAAAAGCTGATTAAATTTGTACAAAGAAAGCCATACTTATAGCAAAATTGAATTATGGTACTTCAGAACGTTTATATTGACTAGACATTCTATCGAAATTTCTGCATTAAAGTTTGATAACTTAGCTTAATGACCCTGAATACCTTATTGCAGTAAACTTATGTATTATCAGCTCACAGAATTATTAACACACATGTGTTGTCTACATAATATCGTTTACACAATCATTGCTCACGTATTTACTGCCTACAATCATCTTTATCACATTCAAGTGTTGTAATAAAAATAAGACGAAGGCTACTAAAAACTAAGAGTGATTATATTTGCCGTACTTTTCAGACTTAGCAGCTTTTGTATATTCCTAATTATCATAAACTGATAGCTATTTCTTATATACAAGAATAATAGATTTGATTTAACCTGGTTACCTACTGCATATCTGTACACTTTTATTTTTATATACAGACAGCGTTTGTGTATTTATACAATAGGATTAACTAATGGCAATCGACGTAGTGGTCAATCAGCGGCATCTACAAATCCAGCTCAAACAGCTAGAGACGGTATGGCATACGGTAATCAATGGTTACAACCTAAGTCAAGCAGCGACAGTATTACATACCAGTCAATCAAGCTTATCAAAGCATATAGCAGCGCTTGAAAACCAACTCAAAACCGAAGTGTTCGTCCGACAAGGCAAACGCCTAACGGGTCTTACGACTATGGGAACAGCGCTTATGCCTCATATTGAGTCTATCTTTGCTGAAATTCGTACGATTGAGAACCTCAGTCTCGATTTTAATAATCCCAATATTGGTACGTTGACGATCGCTACCACTCACACACAAGCGCGATATGTTTTGCCGCAC
>NZ_JBPYDC010000094.1:0-1927 GCF_051847575.1 Psychrobacter sp. 1U2 | reverse complement strand
GTACCAATATTCAGCTGAATTGGCCAAAGCTAGAAGATGTGCCAGATATTTTGGCGGAGCTAGCCTCGGTACAGATGCACTCAATTCAAACCTCTGGTAACTGTATTCGTAATACCACCACCGACCCTTATGCTGGTATTCATCAAAATGAGATTGCCGATCCGCGTCCTTATTGCGAAATCATTCGCCAGTGGTCGACCTTTCATCCTGAGTTTGCTTTTTTACCGCGTAAATTTAAGATTGCTGTTATCGGTACCGATGAGGACCGCGCAGCGACGCAAGTACACGATGTTGGTCTGCACTTAAAGAAAAATGAGGATGGCGAGCTTGGCTTTGAAGTCCTAGTTGGCGGCGGTCTTGGACGTATTCCTGTGCTCGGCAAAGTTATCAATAAATTTTTGCCCCGTCAGCATCTATTGAGTTATTTAGACGCCATATTGCGTGTCTATAATCTGCATGGTCGCCGTGATAAAGGTAGCAAGTACAAATCACGGATCAAGATTTTGGTCGACACACTGGGCGGACCTGCGTTTGCTAAATTGGTCGATGCCGAATGGGAAGCGCATACCAAAGACGGGCCGCTGACGTTGACGGATGCAAACTTTGAGACGGCTACCAGCTTTTTTAGTGAGCCCGATTATGTGACCTTTGATGCGCTACAAGCACAGTCTGATTTGCAGCAGCAATTAAGCGCTGATAAAGACTTTGCCAATTGGTATAACTAAAACACCGTCGCACATAAGGTCGCTGGTTACCGCGCAGTCGTTATTTCTCTCAAAGCAGGCTTGGTCGATGGCAAGTATGTGCCCTCAGGTGATGTCAGCGAATCGCAAATGGATGCGCTTGCTGATCTTTCTGACAAGTATAGCTTTGGCGAACTGCGCGGCACTTATCAGCAGAATTTAGTATTCGCTGATGTGCAAACCAACAACCTCTATGAATTGTGGCAGCAGCTCTCAGATTTGCATTTAGCACGTGCCAATATCAACACTTTAACTGACATGATTGTCTGCCCTGGTTGGGATTATTGCTCACTTGCCAATGCCACTACGCATAATATTGCTGAGCAAATCGAGAAGCAGTTTAGCGATTTAGATTATCTATACGATCTTGGCGATATCCGCCTCAATATGTCGGGCTGTATCAATGCCTGTGCACACCACCATACTGGCGATATCGGTATCTTGGGTGTCGATAAAAAAGGTGAAAACTGGTATCAAATTAGCCTTGGCGGCAACTCAAGTAACGATGCCAAGCTTGGCAAAATACTCGGCCGCTCCGTACCTACCGAAGCGGTTGCTGATACCATTCAACAGATTGTTGATGTCTATGTCGATCTGCGTGCCACCACCGAGAATGACGTTGAAAGCTTTGGCGAATTGGTTGAGCGTGTCGGTATTGATCCATTTAAGGAGAAGGTCTATGGCTAATCACCACATTTTGGATAGTCACGGCGTCGATATCAGCCATAAAGATAGCTGGCATGCGTTAACCACGGATACGTTACCAGATGGTATCGCCTCGATAGACCTAACTCTACTTGAACTGCTACATAAGCAAGAAAAACCTGACGTCCTAGTACCACTCGCTGATTTATTGGACGGTTCAGGGGCGCTGGCAAGTGGTTTGGTCAAAGAGGTGTATGAGCTGATAGTCCAGCATAGCAGCCGTATTGGATTATGGGTGACCGCTGACACGGATGCGAATGCATTGAAAGAGCTAAGTGAGCTGCTAATAAAGAAGGCGCTCATCGTCATTCATGTTCCTAAATTCGCTGATGGACGCAACTTTAGCTTCGCTCAAACGCTACGTCAAATGGGCTATCAAGGTGAGATTCGTGTCGCGGGCGCGTTCGGCCGTGATCAAATTGCGTATCTATTACGCGTAGGTGTTGACAGCTTTGTGCTCAGTGAGCATGACATGCAAC
>NZ_JBPYDC010000093.1:0-1931 GCF_051847575.1 Psychrobacter sp. 1U2 | reverse complement strand
TATAACGATAAAATCAGCGCGTGCCGAATGGCTCAAAAGTTAAAATGTATATGACTATAAGCGTTATTTAACTATAAAGGTTAAAAACAACAAAGCCCAGACTTGCTGGGCTTTGCTAACAACAGTTCTGTTTATCAACTCATGATACAGCTTAGCTTTTTACTTCTGAAGTCACTTCAACATCAATATTACCACGTGTCGCCTTTGAGTACGGGCAGACTTGATGAGCCTTTTCAACGAGTTTTTGGAACTCATCAGCAGACAGGTCGGTATTTTCGCCAGTCACATGAATTTTTGCTGCTAACTTGTAGTCATGCCCTTCACCTTGTAGCAAATCTACTTCTATTTGAGTAGTCGAATCAAATTTGGCTTTTTCCATTTGTTTGACTGCACCAAGTGCGCTATCGAAACAGGCGCTATAGCCCATGGCGAATAGCTGCTCTGGGTTATTACCTTCTTTTCCAGAACCTGGCGCTACCATATTGATGCTGAGATCACTATCAGCTAAGCTGGCTGAACCTGCACGGCCGCCAGTAGTAGTAGCTTTAGTAGAGTATAAAGTTTTCATAACACATCCTTTGTTGTCAGTTTTTATAGTAAACACATTTTGTTGGTCATTAAGTTGATTAGCATAACAAATTTTTAACACGACTCTATATAGCGGTGGTAAATCTATACTATGAATTTGTAAGTCAATCTTTTAGGTTGGTAAGTAAAGTACTCGCTTCATGTGGTCGCAGCTTGGTGATTAGTGTAAGCTAATAGTAGCCGTTAAACGATGATAGATTAGGCGGTAGCCACTTCCTTTACATTTAGTGAAATAGCTTTTAACAACGTTCCATTACTGACAAATAAGGATGCCTAGCGATGAAAAAAACACACAAACAACTCTTTGCACCGCTTGCTATTTCTTTATTAGCGATTGGGCTTGTTGGGTGTGACGAGGAAGACAATGGCATTTTTGGCTCAAGCAATAACAATGAGCTGACGCTGACAAGTTTTGATAAAGGCATTGATCGTCAAACTGGTAGAGAAGCTGTGGCGCGTATTGATACCGAATATAGCGAGGGTGAGCGTGATATTGATGTAACCAACATTTTAGGAAGTTTTAGCGCGCAAAATATTGATGATTTAGAACGATCGATAGTGTTATCGAATAACTTTGAGGGCACGCTTGAAGATCGCTATATTAAGGTCAACGGACGTACTATCAGACAGCCAATTTATGAGTTGAATAGTAGTAATAATTTAAGTTATGAAACCATTTATAGAACATTAGATCTGTCTGGAGTCAGCGCTGGTAGTTATAGTCTTGGCAATAATTTGGCTAGTAGCCGAGGGATTCTCACTGATTTGAATAATTATCCAAACATTCCACCAAATGTAGAGTTTCCAACAGGTTCTGTTTGTTATATCCCTGTGACGACCAGTGACCGCTCGTTTTTTATTTTCAATGATAAAGATAAAACCCGTTATGATAATCTTGATGACTGGGTTGATATGAGCGAAAATCGTTTTAGCGATAATCGAAATTTTAGTACCACTCGCTCAGATACGGGTATCAATAATCAACTAAAAACTGCTCAGGTTAGATATTTTGCCTTTGACAATGAACCAGAATATATATTCAGAGCTGTCGATTATGACGACCGTATCTATGAAGCCGATTACATTGACAGTAATGCACCGCGCCCCAACGAAAACAGCAGACGCGGGGTGGTTGATTGCACTTTAGTTAATGAGGTAGCGGCTGACTTCTTAGAAGACCAAATCAACCGCTACTATTAATAGCTGTTTTGGCATTTACATAAACGTTGATTATGTACTATCGAAGATGACATCAGTTATGTGCAGCTTGCCATGCACTCATTGAACCAAGATAAATATCGATATTATCAAAGCCTTGGCTTGCAAGCCATCCTGCTGCGACT
>NZ_JBPYDC010000092.1:0-1951 GCF_051847575.1 Psychrobacter sp. 1U2 | reverse complement strand
CACTAAACTGACAACAGACACCATACGTGCTGATTTCAGCTCTTCGTTGTTACCGTTATCAGCAAATAAATGCTTGATACCCATTACAAAATGATATGCAATCGATGCAACGAATATCCATGCTAAAAAGCGAACAAAAACATTATCAAATACGGTTGCAAAGCTCTCAGGTGACGCAAGAGAGGTCTGTAACAACCAAAGCATGACAGGGATTAATAAGAATAGAACAATGCCAGATATACGATGTAGAATTGAAGCTATCGCAATCGGTGAGCGATTAACGGCCATCACTTGGCTCAAAGGCAGATCAATAGGTCGGTTGCTTTTCACAGCGGGCATCCTTTTTGCGGTTATACTCCTGTATCTACTATCAACGCTAAGCAGGAATCTATCCTACCAAACATTTAGCAACATACGAGATGAATAAAGTAAGGAAGAGCTAGCTGACTGTGCTAGTTTACGCTAGGCATTCATATGCATTCAACAGATAAAACATTCACGATTAACTGTCTATATTATTAATACAATGCTTGCTCATCGTCAGTAGTCATAGCACTCATACACGATACTTATATGACGATCACAATTTGCAAGTTGAACACATGGCTATGTTTTAATTAAGTCGATTGTTTTGCTTGAATCAACTATTCTGTCTGTCTAAATTTAAGATACTAAAGTTAAGGTACTAGATTCTTTAACCCTACGTATTTTTATTCATATTTTATAGTTGACTGTCTTTTAAGAGGTTCAGTTAACTGGTCTATTTTTAATTGATTTCTTAATAAAAACAGACATTGTCATTTGACTGCCTGCTAAGACACAAACGGTCTTAGAATCAATATAAAAATAGAACAAACAACGCCAATATAGACACTATAAACTATTGTTATAACTATAAATTTACGTATTCAATCAAAAAAAGCACCTTTCGATTCACGATTTAACAAACGCATGTATCTTACTTAACATTCATTAATATATAATCAGCATCAGTCAAATCACGCCATTATAAAATGGCTAGCCGACAATTACAAATTTATCCCTTAAATAGTGAATATAGTG
This sequence comes from Psychrobacter sp. 1U2, assembly GCF_051847575.1. NCBI lineage: Bacteria > Pseudomonadati > Pseudomonadota > Gammaproteobacteria > Moraxellales > Moraxellaceae > Psychrobacter > Psychrobacter sp. 1U2. The sequence goes on along the minus strand of NZ_JBPYDC010000092.1, from coordinate 889 downwards.
GTTATGTTGACATAAAACCTATCAATGGTAATAAAATTGTCGCAACCTTACTATTTTAGAACCTGCAACAAGCAAGCTCAGATTTGACTACTGGTCATGCACTAGATGTTCTTCATCGTATTAATAAAAAACCTAAAACGGTAAAACAAATAAAAAGAGTCAATTTTTATCAAATTAACAGACCCCTTGATACTTTTATAAAAACCTTAAATATGCGCTAAATATGCTAACAGACATATTTTGATACAAAAATTACCTTATATAACTACCCTGAAACCACGTGAATTAGGGATATAGCTGCTAAAACTCTTTTCTAATTATGTCAAATTACTGGTAACATAGCCTCAATCTTAAATCAGTTAAATTCATATTTGTTCATGTAACGTCACAAAATTATGTGTCGTTTGTATTTTTACTCTAACAAGCTAAAACCAATGGAGAGGAAATTATGGCTGATAACATTAAGTCAAATAATGAAGCCACACTAGTAGTAGATGGTAAGGAATACCAACTTCCTATTATTCACGGTACTTTAGGTCGCCCAGTTGTCGATGTTGCTGCTTTACAAGAAGCCGGTTACTGGTCTTATGATCCAGGGTTTAAAGTCACAGCTCCTGTTGAATCAAAAATCACTTTTATTGACGGCGGCAAAGGTGAGTTACTACATCGTGGCTACCCTATTGATGAATTGGCGAACAACGCTGAGTATCTAGAAGTTGCTTATGCTCTTATTCATGGCGACCTACCTAATAAAGAACAAAAAGCAGACTTTTTTGGGAAAATTCGCAAGCATTCAGGTGTTCATGACCAGCTGCGTAAATTCTTTGAAGGCTTTCGCCGTGATGCTCACCCAATGGCAATCATGGTTGGGGTCGTGGGTGCGCTATCA
>NZ_JBPYDC010000091.1:0-1951 GCF_051847575.1 Psychrobacter sp. 1U2 | reverse complement strand
CTCTGTGCCATCGGTATTAAAAATACGATAACTAAAATCAACATCTGGGCGCATCGGTGGTTCGACGACGAGTAATTGATCAAAGCCAATACCTAGATGACGATCACCCAATAATTGCACCAACTCTCTGGTCAAATCTAAGCGCTGGGTCACCAAATCAATGACCATAAAATCATTGCCCAGACCATGCATTTTGGTAAATTCTATTAGCATATCCTTGTGTCCTATTGTATTTTTATGTGTCCGTTATATTAGCATGGTGTCTGCCACAATGATAACTATCAGCGCGTTAGAGACTGTATGAATCCATTAAAATAATAAATAACTGTGCTTATCATAATGAAACTCATAGCGACCATAATCACCGCCATAAAAAACCCATTGTCATGATAACAATGGGTCGTTATTACATCGGCAAGAGTGGCAGTTACTCTATCTATAATGCACTCTACTTTGCGTTTTGCCAAAGTATCTCATCTGCATATAATGCTTCAACAGTTTCACGTTTGCGAACTAGCTGATGACGACTTCCTGCAACCATGACTTCACTTGCACGCGGGCGTGAGTTATAGTTGCTACTCATGGTAAAGCCATACGCTCCTGCACCAGTAATCGCTAAAATGTCACCTGTTGCGAGTGATAATAGACGGTCTTTTGCTAAGAAATCCCCAGTCTCACAAATCGCCCCGACGATGTCCCACGGCTGAGTGCCATCTGTCTCGATACCTTTACTAGGCAATACGTTGGGAATCACGGCCATTTCAGCTTGATATAATGCAGGACGAATCAAATCATTCATCGCAGCATCAACGATGGCAAAGTTTTTATGCGCTGTTGGCTTTAGTACATCGACACGGGTCAGCAAAATACCGGCATTGGCGACCATGCTACGGCCTGGCTCAAAAAACACTGGTAAGCCAAGCTCAGTCAGTTTCGGTAGGAGTGCTTGCGCAAAGTCATGAATAGAGACTGGCGACTCATCAATATAACGCACGCCGAGACCACCGCCCAAATCAATATGACGCAGCTCAATACCTTTTTCACGCAAGCTATGGACCAGCTCAATGACTTTATCCAATGCAGCAATAAAGGGTTCAACTTCCGTTAATTGTGAGCCAATATGACAGTCAATACCAACAATATCAATATGCGATAAAGCAGCGGCCTCTTCATAGACAGCGACGGCCTCTTCATGGGCAATACCAAACTTATTGTCTTTTAGACCGGTTGAAATATAAGGATGGGTCTTGGCATCGACATCGGGATTAACCCGTAGCGATATCGGTGCCCGTTTATCAAGTTGCTGCGCTACCTCATTAATTAATGTCAACTCACTAATAGACTCAACGTTAAAGCAGCCAATACCTTGAGTTAGCGCATATTCGATATCGCTTTTGGTTTTACCGACGCCTGAAAACACGACTTTACTGGCCTGCCCACCGGCTGCCAATACGCGCATAAGCTCACCGCGCGAGACAATATCGAACCCTGCACCTGCTGTTGCAAGCACACCCAACACCGCAAGGTTTGAGTTTGCTTTCACTGCATAGCAAATCTGATGGTCAATCGCTGCAAAGCTGTCGCTATAGGCTTGGTACACATCGAGTATTGCCTGCTGCGAATATACATAGCATGGCGTATCGTAGCGTTCTACCAACTCATGAATACTTACCTGCTCCATCCATAGCTCACCTTGGTTATAGTGCAGTTCGGGTAAATGGTTGGTTAAGGCTGCCGGATCGACATACATTCCTTGCTCAGTATGGATGGTTACACCGTCAGCTTGCAATTTCGTCTCACTCATATCGGGTTCTCAAATCTAATCAGGTTATCAATTATTAAAGTTAATAGTCGTTAGGATCGTCACTGGCGCTAGGCAGTGTCTGCTGTTGCTCTAAATACCGGCTCTTGTCATAGTTGTCATCATCGAGAGTAGCAAAAGCGGCATCTT
>NZ_JBPYDC010000090.1:0-1974 GCF_051847575.1 Psychrobacter sp. 1U2 | reverse complement strand
AGCAATGTTTGGGGCTTTTTTTATGTTTAATTTTTGGTTCGATCTATTCTTGATACAACCGGCCGCGTAAGAGCAGCTGACAGCGCTCACGCGAGTCCAAATCATAAATCGTCGCGCGGTAATCAATACCATGCCGCCCTTCAAAAAATATCACCCGATCGCCCACTGCTAAAAAACAAGACGTACGCGCATCATAGATAAAACCATCAATCACAAACGCCAAATCACGATCTGTCTCGCGTACTGTATAACTTTCTCCTTGCGGTATCAAACGCTCAAACCACGCACTATGAGCAGTATTAGTGCTTAGCACACTTATAAGCAGCAGCGCTAATAGTATGAATGCACGTTTTAATGACATCGTAAAAGTCGAGCTAGCTAGACTGCTTTTATTTACGATATTTTTACTAACTGTCATGACATCTACCTACTCAGACCTGCCCAATGATTGATTCTACTAATGACTCTTCTTATGCTAAACGCTTACTGTCACGGTTGCATAACGTTTTTGTGCTGTTTTTTAGACAGGGGTGCTCAGTATACTCGATAGTATTGATAATGATAAATTTGATAGCTCAATACTAAAAAAATGACTACGAATAAGGAAAGACTATGAGAGAGTTTGATTATGATTTGGATTATAAAAACCTAGATTTGCGCGCGCATCCTGAGCTATACCGTGTCGGTCGCGGTGAGCAAGGCGTCCTATTGGTTGAGCCTTATAAGTCCGAAATATTGCCACATTGGCGCTTTGCCACGCCTGATATTGCAACCGAAAGCAGCGAGACCATTTATCAGATGTTTTTGGATTATCTAGCTGCTGATGACTTTGTCGGTGCCGATATGGCACGCAAATTTATCCAAATGGGCTATACCCGTGCGCGTCGCTACGCCAATCATAAAGGCGGCAAAAAATATAAAGGTCCCGTACCTGATGATAAAAAAGGTCAAAGCGGCGCGCATGGTCGTGAAGAACTGCCACGGCAAGAGGAGGATCCTATCAAAGCGGAATCTGCACGTATTTTTAAACAAAAATGGGATGAATGCCGCGAAAACGAAACCTATCTAAAGATGAAAAAGGAACACCGCGCGCGCTATAAAGAGGTTGAATAGCATATGTTAAAAGTCAGATATTAAAAACATTAGTAACAGTTAGTTTTAATGGTTTGCTGTGCTATGGTAAGACAGAACGAAAACCTAAAATTTAAATCTGATAACTTAAAAAACGAATGCAATACTTCTAGGTAGCGAGGAATAATGGATAAGCAACTGTTAATTTTTGATTTCGATGGCACCTTAATTGATAGTGTGCCAGATTTGGCTGATGCGACCAATGCGATGCTAACCACTCTCGGTAAAGAAACCTACTCTCTCGACACCATACGCAATTGGGTCGGCAATGGCTCAAGAATGCTGGTCGAGCGCGCGTTGGTAGGCAAAATAGAAGTCTTAGAAGGTGAGCTGACGATTGAAGAGGCCGATCACGCAGAGCAAGTATTTTTTGCCGCTTATAACAATATTAGCGGTAGCAAAACCGTCGCCTACCCAGATGTAGATAACGGACTAAAAAAACTCAAAGCTGCAGGCTATACGTTGGCGTTAGTGACCAATAAGCCCATTCGTTTCGTCCCCAAAATCTTGCAATCTTTTGGCTGGCAGGATGTGTTTGTAGAAGTCTTAGGCGGTGATAGCCTGCCTGTTAAAAAACCAGACCCCGCGCCGCTACTCTATGTCTGCGACACGTTAAATGTCACCCCAGAACAAGCGATTATGATTGGTGATTCAAGAAACGATATATTAGCCGGACAAAATGCCAATATGGACACCCTTGGGCTGTCTTATGGTTATAACTACGGGCAAGACATTCGGGAGCTAAATCCTACTCGAGCATTTGATGATTTTGCCGCTTTGGTTGAATACCTTTTGAAGAATTAAGCTCTAGTGTATTTACAACATTTAAAACACTAAGCAAAT
>NZ_JBPYDC010000089.1:0-1979 GCF_051847575.1 Psychrobacter sp. 1U2 | reverse complement strand
ACGTTCGCATAACTTTTTGGTGGACGTCACCAACTATGTGTTGATGGAGCTTGGCCAGCCGTTACATGCATTTGATGCCGATACCATCAAAGGTGATATTGTAGTGCGTTTGGCACAGCCTAAAGAAACGCTGATATTGCTTAACGAGCAAACCATTACCTTAACGGGCGATGAGTTAGTCATTGCTGATAATGAAGGCGTGCTGGCTCTTGCTGGGATTATGGGCGGTAAGCGTAGTAGTGTGACCGACAGCACAACCAATATCGTATTAGAGAGTGCGTTTTTTAATCCACTCGCCATCGCTGCTCGTGCGCGCCGTTTTGGCTTACATACCGATGCCTCACAGCGTTTTGAGCGCGGTGTAGACTTTGCGCTGCCAGAGTTGGCATTGGCCCGTGCTTGTGACTTGCTTACCAGTGTCACAGGCTCGCAGGCCGGTCAAGTTATAAAAACAGAAAGTAGCGAGCACTTGCCGGCCCGTGCACCTATTACGCTACCGCTGACAAAGGTTTTTGATGTCATCGGTATCGACATTGAACCTGCGGTAATGGTACGTATCTTAACTCAGTTAGGGTTTTGGGTAGAGCAGCAAGCAGACGCACTTGTTTGTACGCCGCCATCGTATCGCTTCGATATGAGCATTAAAGAGGACCTCATCGAAGAGATCGCGCGTATCTATGGCTATGATAATATTCCAAGTGTCCTACCTCATTTGCAAGTCAGTATGGATTATGATGATACTGCCGATTTGACGCATGAGATGAAGCTAGCATTAGTCGATAATGGCTATATGGAAGCAATTAGCTTTAGCTTTAGCGATGCTAAGCTTGAGACGCTACTTGATGATGAGGCGTTAGGGGAGGTATTAGCACTGGCCAATCCCATCTCTAGTGATTTGGCAGTGATGCGCCGTACGTTGCTCTCAAGCTTGTTGCCTTGTGTACAATATAACCTAAACCGTCAGCAGCCGCGTGTACGTTTTTTTGAGACAGGTCTTAGCTTTGTTGGGCAAAGCATCAATGACTTGGTGCAGACGCCAAGTATCGCTTTGGTAGCAGTCGGTGATATCTGGGATGAACAAGCCTACCAAAACCGCGCCTTAGACTTTTATGATCTCAAGCATGATATCGAACAGCTGTTACCAGCTCAGATTGATCCTGCGCGTGTTCGCTATGAGCGTAGCGCGCTGGCCTTTTTGCACCCAGGTCAAAGCGCCAAACTCTATATCGACGATATTTATATCGGCTGGTTGGGTCAGCTGCATCCTAGCACTGCTAAACAGTTAGACATGCCTATGACTTGGGTTGCACAATTATCGCTTGCACCATTGTTAGACTTGGCTCGTGAGCAGCAAGTTATCGCTACCCCAAGTAAATTTCCACAAGTGCGCCGTGATATTGCTATTTTGGTAGATAGTGACATCAGCTTGCAAACGCTAGAGTCGACAATACGTAAAGCTGCAGGTACGTTACTGACTAATCTATGGTTGTTTGATGTTTATCAAGGGGACAAAGTGCCGATGGGACAACGCTCATTGGCATTTGCACTGGTATGGCAAGATAATACTCAAACTTTATCTGACGAAGTAGTAAAAGCAGTCACAGATAAAGTGATCGAGTCATTAGTTCAACAGCATAATGCTCAATTACGCGATAGTTAACTATATTTAGCTAAGTGACTATTAATAAAGAGATTTATTTCGAGATTTGTTAAAAATAGAGTAAAAATACTTTATAATACCTACACTTGAATTAAAGACTCGGTGATTTAATGATTGTAATCAGTGAGTCATTTATCTTTATATAGTAGTCATACCGCTAAACCATGATACCCGATATCTCGACATAGCATAGGAGTCGTACTTGTGAGTACCTTAACCAAATCTGACATGATCGAGCATTTGATGAATCATCTTAACTTGACAAGACAAGAAGGACGCTGTCTGGTTGAGAACTTTTTTGATGAGTTGTCAGATAGTT
>NZ_JBPYDC010000088.1:0-1980 GCF_051847575.1 Psychrobacter sp. 1U2 | reverse complement strand
GTGCGAGTGTTGGCCTGATATTGGCGTTGGCCTTAAATCAGCTCGGTGGTTGATGTGTTTGGCATGGCTGATACGTTGGCTGCCTAATCTCCGTGTACTATAATTCTGAATACTATGACCAAACCATCAATGTTCCAAAATCACGACTGGAAATTTAGCTATAACAAGGCTGTCAGTTACTCATAACCTTAAGCATAAAAAGACAGACTTTTTTATAACAAGAAAAAACCGCTCAGCCTAAGCTGAGCGGTTTTTTTTATCCAACGACTAATAAGCGCTGGCTAAATTAAGAGAACTGGCTTACTGGTTTTTTTCGTAAACTGGTAGCTCTTTACAGATGGCTTCTACTTTGTCACGTACATCGGCCAAGACTTTTTCATCACCGCGGCTATCTAGAACATCACAAATCCAGCCAGCCAAATCACTAGCTTGCGCTTCGTTAAAACCACGTGTAGTAATCGCTGGCGTACCGATACGGATACCAGAGGTGACAAACGGAGATTTTGGATCATTTGGTACAGCGTTTTTATTGACAGTGATATGCGCATCGCCAAGCCATTTATCCGCTTCTTTACCCGTCATTTCTTGCTTAACCAAGCTAATCAGCATTAGATGGTTTTCAGTACCACCAGAGATGATTTCATAACCACGCTCTTGGATAACTTTAGCCATCGCTTGGGCGTTTTTGACGACTTGCTGCTGATAGGTTTTGAAGTTGTCTTCTAGCGCCTCTTTAAAGCAAATCGCTTTGCCCGCGATTACATGCATCAATGGACCACCTTGGTTGCCTGGGAATACCGCAGAATTGAGCTTTTTCGCCAGCTTCTCATCGCGAGCCAAGATCATACCTGAACGCGGGCCACGTAAGGTTTTGTGCGTTGTCGTAGTGACTACATCAGCAAATGGTACTGGGCTTGGGTAAACGCCACCAGCGATAAGACCAGCCACGTGTGCCATATCTACTAGTAAATACGCGCCTACTTCGTCGGCGATTTCACGGAAACGTTCCCAATCTACAACCTGTGAGTATGCTGAAAAACCAGCAATAATCATTTTAGGCTTATGCTCTTTTGCCAAACGCTCAACTTCATCATAATCGATAAGGCCAGTGCCCTCGACCAAGCCGTACTGTACGGCGTTGTAGTTAAGGCCTGAAAAGTTAATATGCGCGCCATGCGTCAAGTGACCACCCGCGTCTAGGCTCATGCCTAGTACCGTGTCGTTAGGCTCAAGCAATGCTAAAAAGACGGCTGAGTTTGCTTGACTACCTGAATGCGGCTGTACGTTGACATATTCAGCACCGAACAACTCTTTTGCACGATCAATAGCCAATTGCTCAACGACATCGACGTGCTCACAGCCACCGTAATAACGCTTGCCAGGATAGCCTTCGGCGTATTTATTGGTGAGATCTGTACCTTGCGCTTCCATCACAGCTTGCGAGCAATAGTTTTCTGACGCAATAAGCTCAATATGGTTTTCTTGACGTACACTTTCAGCTTCCATGGCTTTTGAAAGTTCTGGATCAAAATCCTTGATAGATATATCTTTAAACATATGTATGTCCTACGTATTGACTATTATTAAAAAGGCGTTGTTAGAAAAAAGAAGCCTAGAGTCGGCGCCTCGATATCAGCAACAAGTTTTGATGTACTTCTGCACTTAGCGTATCGCTATGGGCAAGTGTAACATGAAATTTTATGTTATGAGCGCAAAAAACCCTTACCTTAAGCTAAGCGAATTAGATGGTTTTATAGCGTAAATAAATGGCCAACAAAATAAGCGTTTTTCTTATCTTAATACATGCCAGCACATGTTAAATACGTCATATCTAGCAATGTTTATCTAGCAAACCTACGATTATTAAAAACCCTCAAGCATCACTAGACAAAAATGCTGATAAAAAGGTTTCACTAATCAGTAATTTACGTCTATACCAGTCATAACACGTTTGACGTTGCCACCCATCGTCAGTTAAAC
>NZ_JBPYDC010000087.1:0-1992 GCF_051847575.1 Psychrobacter sp. 1U2 | reverse complement strand
CGTATCTCTGGTGGTTTGGTTGAACATATGATTAACCTATCGGGTGAGTCTGCAATCAACCGTGCACGTATTGATATGGGTATAAGTAGCTTAACCAATAGTATTGAAGAAATGGGCACTACCGTTCAACGCTTAGCGGATCAGCTACGCCGAATGGAGATTGAGCTTGAAGCGCAAATCTTATCGCAAATTGATGATGATGAATTGGTGAATAACGAGGACTTTGACCCATTAGAGATGGATCAGTACTCTTCATTAAATCAGCTATCTAAATCGCTCACAGAGTCCGCTTCTGATTTGATCGAAATCAACAGCACTATGTTAGAAAAGACACGTGATAGTGAGGGTTTGCTGCTGCAACTATCGCGTACCCAAACTGAACTGCAAGATGGCTTAATGAATTCGCGTATGGTGCCATTCACACGTGTGACACCGCGTCTTGAGCGTATTGTACGTCAAACTGCTAATGAGCTTAATAAGTCGGTAGAATTGACAATTATCAATGCTGATGACGAAATGGATAGAACCATTCTAGAGCGCATTACCTCGCCATTAGAGCATATGTTGCGTAACGCAGTCGATCACGGTATTGAAAATGTTCAAACTCGTCTAACAGCTGGTAAAAACCGTAGCGGTCATATCACTTTAGAAGTCCTACGTGAAGGCAGTGAAGTTGTCATCAACCTTAGTGATGACGGTCGCGGTATCAATGTTGAGGCAGTCAGAAATAAAGCAATTGCTCAAGGGCTTATCGATGCAAGCGATAACAGTCTGACTGATTTAGACATTATTCAGTATATTTTTAATGCCGGTCTTACGACTACCCAGCAAGTCACCCAAATCTCAGGACGCGGGGTAGGAATGGATGTGGTTATCAGTGAAATTCGTCAGTTAGGCGGTATGGTAACCGTCACATCTGAGGAAGGTAAAGGATCGCGCTTTACCATCCGTTTACCATTAACAGTGGCGGTATCTGATGCTTTGGTAGTACGTGCAGCGGATCGTTACTACGCCATACCTTTGGTACAGATTGAGCGAGTAATACGAGTCAATCCAGAAAGGCTATATGATTATTATGCATCTGGTGCTACCACTTTACATATCGAAGATGAGGATTACCGAGTCCGTTACCTAAATGAAATCTTATCTGGTAGTAAGCTGAATGAGCTGATGGTCAGTACCAATACTAGCTTACCGCTTATCGTCATTAAAAACCGTGCTGGTCAAAAAATGGCCCTGCAAGTGGACCAAATTGCAGGCTCTCGTATTGAAGTGGTGTTAAAGCCACTTGGTCGTCAGTTATCACATTTGGCAGGTATTTCGGCTGCGACTATTATGGGTGATGGATCGGTTATGTTGATCTTAGACCTTATCGCGCTAATGCGTAATGCATCGACGCAAAACATGGTTCAAATACCAAAGCCTGAACGTAGTGGAGTGGAAACACAAGTGACTGTGCTTGTAGTTGATGACTCTGTGACGGTTCGAAAAGTCACGTCACGTTTACTTGAGCGTCAAGGTATCAATGTAGCTCTTGCAAAAGATGGTGTTGATGCCATTGAGATTTTACAAGAGACCATACCTGACTTGATCTTATTGGATATAGAAATGCCACGTATGGATGGTTTTGAAGTGGCAACACAAGTAAGGTTCGATAAGCGCTTACGAGATATTCCAATCATTATGATAACGTCACGTACTGGTGAAAAACATCGCGAACGCGCATTAGATATTGGGGTAAACGATTATATGGGTAAACCCTTCCAAGAAACTGAATTACTAAATAGAATGCAGATGTTACTTGGTCAAAAGATAAGCTTGAGTCATGATGGATAAAACCTATATGTCCAATGTTATTGATAAAGATAACAAAGACATCAGAGTACTAGTAATTGCAGAACATCAACATCAGCGTTTGGCTTGCACTGATACCGTACGCAGTTTAGGATTTATGCTAATCGATTGCTTATCGCGGCAACAGCTGCAAGATAA
>NZ_JBPYDC010000086.1:0-1992 GCF_051847575.1 Psychrobacter sp. 1U2 | reverse complement strand
TAGCTATGCCTGAATATACCAGTATGCCATTAGTAAAGCCTTGGATGCTTGGCATTGCCAACGTCCGAGGACGCCTGCTACCAATCACTGACTTGGCGCAATTCTTGCAAATTCCTAGTCAGCAGCAGAGAAGCCATCGTAAGGTAATAGTTATCGATCATAGCTCAGTGTTTTCAGGTTTATTGGTTGATAGAGTCATTGGTATCGAACAGTTTACTCGTGATCAATATCGCGCTGAAGCCATTGATAGTGACTCGCCATTTGCAGCTTATAACCATGGCAAGTTCTCCAAAGATAGTCAAGACTGGTATATTTTTATGCCGAGTATGCTAGCACGAGATTTAGACTATATTGATGCTGCGATATAAATCAGTATTTGTAGGTAATCGTAACCACTCAATATCTGCCACTAAGTTTGTAGAACTTAGGCAAGAGCATAAAAGTTATAAAGACTGACATTAAAGATGATATGTCAGCATTACAAAAGATTTTATTAATAGAAATTTTGCCAATGATCGCTAGAAACTATCATTGGACGATGATCATTAACAACGTCAGTCACGATATGACTTAAACGACTGTTTGAAAGGAACGAGCGCAATGAGTGATGTTATAGAAAACCTTACGACTGGTAGCAATCAACAAACATCAGGCCCTAACAATAATATATGGAAGATTCTATTAGGGATTTTCACCTTAGCAAGTGTGGCTTGTTTGATTCTGCTTATTAATACGCTATCGACAGTAAGTAACTACTTAAGTAACGTCAATCAGTTAGAAGTCAGTGCAGCTAACATTGTAAAAAACGTTAATGATGCCACTTTTTCGCGTGACGCTGATGTAAGCGCTAATGCTTATGACGCCTTACAAAATAATGTGCAACGTTATCAAGTAGCATTAATCTCAGCTCAACAAAACGCCACTGATCATAGAGCGGTCTTTGGTGAGCTTAAGACCGAATGGCAAGCCAATAAAGAGAAGATTGATTACGTCCTCAATCATCGCAACGATGTCAATGCACTACAAGACATAAAAGATAACGTCGCTACGGCTACTAAACAGATGCAAAGCGACTATAGTCAAGTTATAGAACAGGCGGTCGCAGCCAACATACCTGTTGCAGCCATCAGTGATATGCAGACTCAGAGCTTACGCGCTGAGCGTTTGCATACTGAGATGGATAAGCTGACTCGTAGTATTGATGGTACGCCAGCAGAATTTGCAGAGCAAGCAGAACTATTTGCTCAAACGTTAGACGTACAACAGCAAAACTATGGTGAGTCGTTACCCGCCTTACAAAGTATATCTGAAACCTTTAATACTGCTGTTGCCCCTGTGGTACAAGAGCTTGCTTCATTAAATAGTCCTGCTATCGAGTCTCGCGAGAACGCGCGTGCTCTAGGCGAGCTTGCTACTAATACTCAAGCACAGTTGGCTAGTATAGATCGTGATATCTTGACACGTACTGGTGTGATGTGGCCTGCGCTTATATTCTTACTAGGTTTGCTTGGTGTTATATACGCGCTCTCCCAACTATTAAAACAACAAGGTGGTACTGAGCGAGTATTGATTGAAAAAGAAACCCTACGTCGTCGGCAAGAAGCAGAAACTGAATCTGAGCGTGCACGCCAAATTCAAGAAGAAAACGAACGTAACCAGATGGCTATTTTACGTTTGCTTGATGAGCTAGGTGACTTAGCGGAAGGTGATTTGACTGTTGATGCAACGGTGTCTGAAGATTTTACTGGTGCGATTGCTGACTCAGTAAACTTCGCCATTGACCAATTGCGTCAGCTGGTATTGGTTATTAACAGCACCGCTGAAAAAGTCTCTCAATCTTCTGAACAGACCCAGATGAATGCCGTTGAACTTGCCGAAGCTTCTGAGCATCAGGCGCAAGAGATTGCTAGTGTCTCTGCTGCGATTAATGAGATGGCAATATCGATTGATCAAGTATCAACCAATGCGACCGAATCTGCATCAGTTGCACAG
>NZ_JBPYDC010000085.1:0-2005 GCF_051847575.1 Psychrobacter sp. 1U2 | reverse complement strand
AACGTCTCACGTGGTGGTTCACGAAAAGCACCAATACGCTGTGCTGTGCGCATACCACCTGCGATAGTCGTCGTCATGCCAGCTATTTTTTTGCCGCGGCCCACCTGCTTTCTGAGCGAAAACTTTGATTTAGATTGGCTCATCTGTGCCCCTCATGATTAGATAACGGTTTAAACAATTACCTGAACAAATTAATACTTAGATAAATGAAAATGTTGATTCAGCCTAAAAATTAATACCCTTATATGAAGGACAAAATTAAGCCAAAAAACGAGGTAAGTATAACAAAGTTTTGTGAGTCAGTGACGATTTGTTCACTCAGTCTTCTTATGCTACTGTGGGACCAGCACGTTCTTCTTTTTCTCAAGGTTTAATACTATTTTATCAGCCGTTTTTATATTTATTGATAAAAAAGTTAAGATAACAATATCATCGATAGCGAGTTACCCTAAAAGCGCTGTAACATAAAATCATCGCTAATTATTTTTATACGCTTTAATATCAAGACATCAGACCATATATAGACCTTAACTGAACGCTGCTGACATGCTATATTTTTATACAATAGTAGCGATTTATTTACTCTATTCAGAGGTGAGAATTTTTGGAATATTTTGAAAGACACTCAGGTGGCGAACGTGCCATTATCGTACATTTAGACATTCGTCAAATCCAAGATCCTGATGATTTAAGCGAATTTGAGTTGTTGGCAGATTCGGCAGGGGCTGATCGTCTGGCACTAGTCACCGGATCACGTTCAAGACCCGATGCCAAATACTTCGTCGGCAGTGGTAAAGCTGAAGAAATCGCTGAGCTGGTTCGTGAACATGACGCTGATATTGTTCTGTTTAACCACAACTTATCGCCCTCACAAGAGCGTAATATTGAGACCCTAGTAAAATGCCGCGTACTTGATCGCACCGGTTTAATTTTAGACATTTTCGCTCAGCGTGCGCGTACTTATGAAGGTAAGCTGCAAGTGGAGCTTGCGCAGTTAAACCATCTGTCTACCCGCTTGGTACGCGGTTGGACGCATTTGGAGCGTCAAAAAGGTGGTATTGGTCTGCGCGGGCCAGGTGAGACTCAGCTTGAGACCGATCGCCGTTTGTTACAGACGCGCGTCAATCAGCTGAAAAATAAGCTCGATAAAGTAAAGCAAACTCGTGCTCAAGGTCGAGCCAAACGTCAAAAGTCAGATGTACCTACTATATCTTTGGTTGGCTATACCAACGCTGGTAAATCAACTTTGTTTAACCGTCTAGTTGATGAAAACATCTATGCCGCAGATCAGCTATTTGCAACCCTAGACCCTACGCTGCGCCGCCTAGACTGGCAAGGTGTTGGTCGGGTCGTGCTTGTTGATACGGTAGGTTTTGTTCGTCATCTGCCGCATGAATTGGTTGAGTCTTTTCATGCGACTTTGGAGGAGACGCTAGAGGCTGATTTATTGTTACATGTTATTGATTCCTCTAGTGAAGATATGCATGAGCAAATCCAGGCTGTCAAAGATGTCTTGGCTGAGATTGATAATGATGTTCCTGTACTCAACGTTTATAACAAAATCGATTTAACCGATGAGCCTGCACATATAGGCTATGCAACTGAAGGTAAGCCCAATCGCGTTTATGTGTCTTCAAAAGATAACTTAGGCATGGAAGAGTTGTCACTTGCTGTACAGCAGTTATTAACAGGTACATTGACAACGTTTGACTTGACGCTTCCTTATGATGCCGGTCAGCTCAAAAATACGCTTTATGAGTTAGGGGTTATTCAAGCAGAAAGCTACGATGACACAGGACACGAATGCTTAACCATTCGTCTACCAAGTGATAGACTCAAGCAAATACTAGGGCAAGCAAACTTATCGCCGATTGATGTCTTACCATTAGCGCAAGCAACCCTATTGATGCCTACACTTGAACCATTTGAACAGGATATTAATACTGAGCAAGCGACGACTGATGGTGATGATGGTTTTGGAAATACGGATGGCCAAGATATCAAT
>NZ_JBPYDC010000084.1:0-2015 GCF_051847575.1 Psychrobacter sp. 1U2 | reverse complement strand
AGGTTTTGGTGGTACGGTTCGTAGTACACGTGTAATCGGTATCGATAACGCGCTTGAGCTAATCGCCACTGGCAAGCCAAAAAAACCATTGGAAGCTCTCAAGCTAGGCTTGGTTGATGCAACCGTTCCTGCTGATGACTTACAGGATGCTGCCATTGATTTGGTCAAAAAATGCATCTCAGGTGAGCTTGATTGGCAGGCCAAGCGTGAAGAGAAACTAAACCCTGTTAAGCTAAACCAGCTTGAGCAAGCGATGGCGTTTAACAGTGCCAAAGGCATGATCTTCTCTAAAGCCAATCCTAAGCAGTACCCAGCACCAGCCATCGCGATCGAAGCGATTGAAAAGCATGTTAACTTGCCACGTGATAAAGCGATTGAAGTTGAAGCTGCTGGTTTTGCAAAAGCTGCCAAAACGCCACAAGCAGAGAGCTTGGTTGGTCTGTTCTTGAATGATCAATTGGTTAAAAAATTAGCGAAGCAGCACAGCAAGCAAGCACATGATATCAATGAAGCGGCCGTACTAGGCGCTGGTATCATGGGCGGCGGTATCGCTTATCAGGCAGCCAGCAAGGGCTTGCCAATTATCATGAAAGACATCAAGTCTGAGCAATTAGATTTGGGTATGAAAGAGGCCAGTAAGATATTAAGTAAAATGGTCGATCGTGAGAAGATGACCCCAGCCAAAATGGGTGAAACTTTAAGCCGTATCCGTCCAACGCTGAACTATGGTGACTTTGCTGAGACTGACATCGTCATCGAAGCGGTAGTAGAAAACCCTAAGGTTAAGCATGCCGTGCTCAAAGAAGTAGAAGGTCTAGTAAAAGAAGATGCGATTTTGGCATCTAACACCTCAACGATTTCTATCACTCATTTGGCAACAGTACTTGAGCGTCCAGAAAACTTCGTCGGTATGCACTTTTTTAACCCAGTACATCGTATGCCACTGGTGGAAGTTATCCGCGGTGAAAAGTCCTCTGAAGAAGCGATTGCAACCACCGTTGCATTGGCCTCCAAGATGGGTAAAGTACCGGTTGTGGTTAACGACTGCCCAGGTTTCTTAGTAAACCGCGTATTGTTCCCATACTTCGGTGCGTTTGATTTATTGCTTAAGCAAGGTGCCGATTTTGTCCATGTTGACAAGGTCATGGAGAAATTTGGCTGGCCAATGGGTCCTGCTTACTTAATTGATGTGGTCGGTCTAGACACTGGTGTGCACGGCGCAGAAGTCATGGCGGAAGGCTTCCCTGACCGCATGAAGCCTGATTATAAAGGTGCGATCCAGCATTTATATGAAAACGAGCGTCTAGGTCAAAAGAACGGCGTTGGGTTTTATAAGTACGAAACAGATAAGCGCGGTAAGCCGAAGAAAGTCGCTGACGACGCCACTTATGAGCTATTAAAAACCACGACAGATAGCGACACGCGGGAATTTGATGATCAAACCATCATTGACCGCACTATGCTGGCTTTCTGTAATGAGACCGTACGCTGTCTAGAAGACAATATCGTCAGTACGCCAAGTGAGGCTGATATGGCGATGATCATGGGTGTTGGTTTCCCGCCGTTCCGCGGTGGTCCTTGCCGTTATATCGACCAAATGGGTCTAGATAACTACTTGGCACTGTGTGAAAAGTACGCACACCTTGGCAAAGCCTATGAAGCCCCGCAAAAGATTCGCGACATGGCAGCTGCAGGTGAGACTTTTTACGCCACAGCGTAACGAGCATACCGTATAAGGATAAGTGGGGTGCGTTTGCAAGTATCGCTGATAGCAATGGCTATATCGAGAAAGTGAACAGCAAGCGTACCGTTTTGTTCGGTTCAATTTGTTTCTAGCCCTAAAAAGTTAGGTATACAAGTACATATCGTATCTAGTATCAAAGCGAACTGATAACACTGACAATAAAAATTGAAAAGGAAAATAGTATGACAACTTTAAGTCCAAAAGATGTGGTCATCGTAGACGGTGTACGCTCAGCCATGGGAAAATCTAAAAACGGTATGTTTCGCCATGT
>NZ_JBPYDC010000083.1:0-2030 GCF_051847575.1 Psychrobacter sp. 1U2 | reverse complement strand
CGCTGTGCTGCTACGTGCAGTTTCCCAAGTAGCGATTGATTAATTTAATTTAAATTTTGCAGATCATCTTCTATAGAATGATGGTCTGTTTCTTACATTGTATATTATACTGTCGATTATCTTCATTACTTCTTGTCGCTAGGAACCTTCTATCATCATGTCTACTGTGTCATCAAAACCCCAATCATTTATAGCTTTACCATTGACCCTTGCAGTGTCAACCCTACTTATCAGCGCCTGTAGCAATACGTCAACGGTAAAAAATACCAGTGCTACCAATAGCTCGTCTGTTGTGAATAAGCGCCCAGTCAAACAGTCTGGAGCTGCTCGCCCAAGTACGAGTGATGACTACTCAACTGCATTTTTGGATGCAGAAAGCTTAGATGAGTTGGCAGACTTATTAGAAGCGACTGATATGACCATGGTTGAAGACAATAAACTGGCTATTCAGCAATATGGTGATTTGTGGAATCGTCTAAGAGCTGGTTATCGTATGAATGGCGGTCAGCCTATCTACAATCAACGTATTGAAGGGCAAAAAAGCTGGTTTACTAGCAGACAAGATTACTTAAACAGGTTGACTGCGCGTGCCAGTCGCTATATTTACCATACAGTACGTGAAGCTGAGCGTCGCAATATTCCAACTGAGCTTGCCTTATTACCAGTAATTGAGAGCTCTTATGATCCAAGCGGCACCAGTAGTGCAGCGGCAGCAGGTTTGTGGCAGTTTATTCCAAGTACGGGACGAATTTATGGTTTGAATCAAAGCAGCACCTATGATGGTCGCCGTGATGTGATCGAATCAACACGTGCAGCCTATGACTTTTTGACAGCGTTATACAATCAGTTTGGTAGCTGGGAGCTGGCACTAGCAGCTTATAACGCAGGTCCTGGTCGTGTACAAAAAGCCATTGATGCCAATGCGGCTCGTGGATTGCCCACTGACTACTGGTCGCTCAGACTGCCTACTGAAACAATGAATTATGTACCACGCTTTTTGGCGGTAGCAGAAATCGTCGCTAAGCCTGAGCAGTACGGTGTTTACCTGCCAGCTATTGCCAACCGACAGCATTTTCGTAGTGTACCAGTCAACTATGGTGTCAGTTTGGCTGAAGTGTCGCAAGTAACTGGCGTTAGTTACGATGAATTAGAAAGGCTGAATACAGCTCTAACATCAGGACGTGTTGATGCCTCAGGCCCGCAGCGTATCATCATCCCTAATGATATTAATACCAATCTTGATGCCAAGCTTATATCGTTAAGAGGCAATGGTACGAGTAACGTTATTGCCTCAAGTAACACCAGTAGCCCAAGTAGTACTGCTACGCCAAGCTATAATAGTCGACCATATACCAGCTCGTCATTACCTTCTACTGGTGGCGGCTTGGCAGATTACGCTGCCAGTGCAAGCGTGCCGCAGCAAACGACCAGTTATATCTCTCCGGCATCGTCTAGCGGCTCTGGATATAATAGTAACTCGACTGTTAGCACTGAGCCACCTATCACAAGTAAAGAGACCAGTAAGATTAATGCTGAACTGCAACGCAGTAATAGCTTACCGACGACCTCTGCACAGATTACACAAAACAATACCATTGTCCAAGAGCCTCCACTTAGTAAAGAAGAGCGCGACTTTATCGCCAATCAGATACGAGTCAAAACACCAGAAACCGAGGTCATTAACGCTGATGGCAACATCAATCTATCCGCGGTACAGACACAGCAGTCTATTTTGGAGGCCAGTGGTGAAGATAAAAAGTTGAGCTTTGCAAAAACGCCAGTCAGTAAGCCAAAACCTCAGGGCAAACGTACAACTTATACGGTAAAACGCGGCGATACCTTATCAAATATCGCCAGTCGTGCAGGCGTCAGCTGGCGTGATATTACTGAGTGGAATCAAATAGATGCCGAGGCAAAGTTGTTGTCTGGTAGTACTCTATATTTGTACGATGCCAAGACTATTGAGCCATTGAGTAGTGCAAATACACAAACCAAAGATCAGCCAGACAGTTACGTTGTACAGTCGGGCG
>NZ_JBPYDC010000082.1:0-2036 GCF_051847575.1 Psychrobacter sp. 1U2 | reverse complement strand
CCATAGTTATGTTTCTCAATATTTAATCAATCATTAAAAGTGCTTCGCAAATTAAACAATCAATTACTATCAGCTCAAGTTACACGAGCTAAAGTTCAAACCCCAAGATAATAACCAGTAGGTGTGCCAGAATATGTTTGTATATAATCCAGGGACATCGTTGCTTAATATTTAGATTGTTGTCATAGATAAACGAAGATTTACAGTTCTACTTAAAAGTTATCTTTCTTACCCTCAGTCTGCCATTTAAGATCAAGACGAACGTCAATCTCATCCTCATTATCAGAATGGAAGCGAGCAGACCAACCATTTTCATCGGTAGTGCCCTTAAAATTTTCACCAGTTGTCTTGTTCACTGCCGTATAAGGCGTATTAGCATAAGGTACTTCGTCATCATCAACAAACTGATACGCTAAATTATAAACCCCATCCATTAGCGTTTTTGCATAAGGTATCAAACTCGGCAACACCCCAAGCCTCAAACCATCCATTCCACCCCCAGCCTTACCATGCTTACCGCCTTTCTCGACCACCTCTTTTGCCGCAATCGTAATATCAGCACCATCAAGGGTGATACTCGCACCTCCCGCCATGATCGTAATCTTATTCGTCGTCACCACTTCAACCTCTTTGGTTGAAGAGGCGATGTTCACATCTTGCTTGGCCGTTGCTTCAAGTTTGCCAGTATGGGCGGAGAGGGTGATATTGTCTTTCGCGTTGGTCATAACAAATTGACCATCGGCTATGATATTCAATGACTCACTACTGATTTGGTTATGTGTCTCACCACTACTGATCATCATATCTGCTTGCGTAGTGCTGATCATCTCTCCCATAGAGCGTTGGATAAGGGTATCGCTACTCACATAGCTGCTATCTGCTGCGCTATCGATCAGGGTGAATGGCGTCTGTTGGTGGGTCTTAGTTTGTTGTTCTTTAGCGATCGTCTCAAGCTGGGTTTTAATCGCTTTGTGATTGTTAACCTGACGGCCTAAGCCTGTTGCTAACTGCGTAAGGCGCTCCGCCAAGTGCTGACCGCCAAGAGCCGTTTGGGTCAAAGTAGGGGTATGATGTTGGTAATTGTGCTGTCCTGCCTGCGCATGGGTTTGTGGCTGGGTTGACAGCACCATCGCTTCGTTTGATTTAATGTTTATTTGCGCGTTGGTTGTCGCATTGATACCTTGGCGTTTGCTGCGCTTTGCTGAGTTAATCACGCCCATCTTGATATGAGCACTCACTTGTCCGTCTTTAACTTGCAATTGTGAGTAGGCTTGCTCACTTCTATGATCGCTGATCCATTCGGATAAACCGTTATCCGTGTTGCGATAGCCGCTCTCAATGGCTTGCTCATCAGTTGTGGCAAATAGACTAGGATGGGTTATTCAGTGGATTTAATAATTAGTTGCTGAAGAGCTTGCTTTTAAGCTCATTCTTGGCAGCTTCAAAGTTCTCACTATTACAAGCTTCATTCAATATTTTATTGGAGGGAATACTAGACCAACCAGCTTTATAGTCAAACTTATACGCTTCGTAATTACCTTCGTCTGAAAAACAACAAGCATAATATCCAACCAAAGCTTTACATTCTTTTCCTGATATTTTTGCATCGATTATATTTAGGTTTGGTGTACCAAGAATTTCCGCAGAAAAATAATCAAGTCTCTTATCGTTACTAGGCATAACCTCATAAATAATATCTACACCGTCCAAATTTAGATCGTAATAGCTAGATTTTCCATTGTTGTAACTTAGTGAAGGAGTTGTAGGAATATAAGTCACTAGTGCATCTAGTCGGGTAGGAATATTAGCCTCTTTAGAGTACAAGGTTCTAGCTTTATCATCAAAAGAAGCTATGAATTTATTGTTCTTTAATATAAAGATATGTTCAGGATTCTCATCATTAGATAGTATGGTAAATCCTTTAGTCTCATATTTTGTATAATTATCTGAGAATATATCGCTATTTTTAATTTTGCTATCAAAGTCCTTAATATCTTTAGTTGTAAACCCATATCTTTCTAAATCACTTTTATCAA
>NZ_JBPYDC010000081.1:0-2040 GCF_051847575.1 Psychrobacter sp. 1U2 | reverse complement strand
ATCTTTTGGTTTTCATCATCAGGATCGACAATCCCATCATCAGTCATCTCTAGAATACGCTGTTGTTGCTTTTTGGATTTGGCACGATTGTTGATCGAAACCCATTGGTAAGGTTGATCTTTTAGTTGTACCTTCATAAAGTCCATCCATACTGGTAGCGCTGCGACGCCTCCATATTCACGTCGCCCTAATGTCGATGGTTGATCAAAGCCCATCCAGACCACAGTGGCACTGGTTGGATGAAACCCTGCAAACCAAGCGTCTTTGGCTTCATTGGTAGTGCCCGTTTTACCACCAATATCGCTACGACCCAAAGCTTTTGCACGTACCGCTGTACCGCGCTGCACAACATCGCGCAAAATATCAGCCATCTCAAAAGCAACTCTTGGCTTTAAGATACGCGGTGCTTGGCTTGCATGTAGGTATTGTACTGCAGGTGCTTTTAGACGATCTGCTTGTGGACTGGCATCATAGATACTTAAATTACTAGTATCGACTGCTTGCTCAGTTTCTTCTTCTAAATTATCAGTATTTACTAACTCATCATTAGAGTTGTCATCTTCGTCTTTAAGCGACTGATTATACTCTTCAACCAGTTTGGCATTAAGGCTGTCGACTTGTTCATTAAAACACAATGCGCACGCTTGCTGTGGATTTGCTTGAAACAACAATTTATTGTCATAATTGTAGATTTGTTCAATAAAATAAGGTTGAACACGGTGCCCGCCATTGGCGAAACTTGCATAAGCAGTGGCCATTTGTAACGGCGTTGCCTGTCCAGTACCAAGCGCTAACGATAAGGTCGTTGGTAGCTTTTCTTTATCCAGCCCAAACTGATCTAGTAAATTGCGTGTATCTGAGATGCCAATGGCTTGTAGCAAACGTATAGAGACTAAGTTGCGTGACAGGTATAGACCACGGCGCAAGGTAATGTCACCTAAAAAACGTTGATCGGAGTTTTTGGGTTTCCATTCACCTACTTGGATAGGGCGATCTGAAACAATACTATCTGAGCGATAGCCTTTTTCTAGGGCAGCTGTATAAACCAGTGGCTTAATCGTTGAACCTGGTTGACGCCAACCCTGCAGTGCACGATTAAACTTACTGTGATTAAAGTCAAAGCCGCCAACTAGGGCGTTGACTGCCCCTGTATCAGGATTTAGCGAAACCAGACTGCCTTGTACATCTGGTATCTGTGCCAGTTTCCAACCACCATTATTAGTCGGTACCAAGCGAATAATATCATTCTCATTCACAATTTGTTTAGCGTTACTTGGGTAATAGCCAATACGATTCGCTGAAAAATACTTACGTGCCCAGCTCATACCTGACCAGTTAACCGTAACGTTTTCACCAGATGGCATTGTGGCTTCAAAGCTACGTGAGTTAACTTTAGTGACTTTAGCTGGATACATACCGCCATAACGTCGAAAGTCTTCTAAAGGCTCATCATTTGCTTCTGCACCTCGCCAGCCATGGCGATGATCATAGGCTATTAGCCCTTTCGATATAGCTGCTTCAGCCGCTTGTTGTGCCTCACTATCGACAGTAAGGCGAACGCGCCAGCCTCCGTTAACCACTTGTTCACCATAGCGATTGACCAAGGCATAACGTGTCATTTCTGCCAGATAAGGCATGTTGACATCAAGCTTTTCTTGATAAAGTTTTAGACCGATAGGGGCACTTATAGCTTCGCTATGCTCAGCATCACTGATATAACCAAGCTCATGCATGCGACCAATAATCCAGTTACGGCGGGTAAGTGCACGATCAGGGTTGGCGACAGGATTATACTTTGATGGCGCTTTAGGTAAGCCTGCCAGCATAGCCATTTCAGCAACGGTCAGACTCTCCAAAGACTTACTATAATATTTTTTGGCTGCTGCACGTATACCGTATGCACCTTCTCCAAGATAAATTTTGTTGACATATAACGTCAGGATATCATTTTTACTCAGCTCATCTTCCATTTTACGCGCTAAAAACAGTTCGGTTAACTTTCTGTTTAAAGTACGCTCAGGGCTTAAAAAGTAATTTTTG
>NZ_JBPYDC010000080.1:0-2046 GCF_051847575.1 Psychrobacter sp. 1U2 | reverse complement strand
ATAAAAAGGATCAACCATCGAGTATAAGCTACCACCAAATTGTGTGCCGACGATATTTTTATTCAGACTATTAAGACCCATACTGACCACACACAAGCCTTGATCTAAATCAACATGCTCGACCTTGATACCAGCGCCGACATAAGGAGCGTAGGTATTAATACGCAATTTAAGTAAGTGTGGCGTTAAAAGAGGCATGACGTTTTTTTTAGTTTTACGTTTTAAATTTTCTAGATTCTTGGGTAGGAAGCTCATATTATTATTCCTTTATATTTCTCTATCTTTTACGGTACGTAAAGATGCTCGTATATTGATAACCATCATTTTTATTAATGATGGCCTGAGCTAATTATAAACTGAACAAAAAACACCTATCATAGTCAAAAATAAAAACTGCTACCAGGTGTAAAGCGTAACGAATATTAATTATTCAACAATATCAATACTATAATAAACGTTTACCCTGTTATCAATGTAGAAGATGTCTGTTTATTAGGACTAAATGGTCTTTAAGAGCGGTGCTAGTCATACATCAAAATGCGAAGAAAAGGTCAAGAGTTGTGACGGCAAAACTCGCAATCCTAGTCTTGATAGCATACAATGGCTGCCAATTTGTGTTGAGCAGCTTATTTTTTGTACAATTTTGGGCAAAAAGTCGTTATAGATAAAAAACGAATCCTCAGTTGGCATAAGGAGATGTGATGAGTAGTAACGAGACCCCCGTTTCAAGCACCAATCCGCAGCAGTCAAATTCAGCTCACTACGATGATGAATTGCAAGGTAGCTATACTGATTTGCATCAGCCAAGCTCAAGCTTTGACAGTCGTGACGCCTATTTAAATCATGAACTACAGATTATGCAGCCCAAGCGCTGGCGCATGAATTTGCCATTTCGTGATTATCGTTTTGAATATGAAGATACCATTCCAGCAATGGCCGCGACAATCGGTAAAGTAGTAATGGTGGGCGCTATTGCCGCTACGTTTGCAGGGCCGCTTGGTCTCAGTGATGCCTTTGTGTTAGAAAACGTCCGTTATGAGCTATTAATCGTCGCGTTCTTTGTGATCTTATTCTCAGGCTTTTTGCTACCGACTGCCAACCTTGCGGGTACGCATGGCCCGCTTATTCCTCTTATTCCTATTGTAGTGGCAGCTGGTGGTCACCCGATGGCCTTTGGTCTGCTAATCGGTGCCTTTGGTCTACTATTGGCTATTAGTAAGGGTGGTAGTCTGCTGGCGAACCTGACCAGTAAAGGCGTGTGCGGTGGTTTGCTGCTGTATTTAGGCTTTATTGGTACCATCTCACAAGTCAAAAATCTGTTTGCTTGGGCAGAAGGGATTGGCATGGCACATATTGCCTTTGTGGTGATTTTGCTAACGATCATACTGTATGCCGTATTAGAAAATTTCCAAAAGCGTTGGCTCGCTGTGCCGCTTAGCTGCTTGTTAGGTGGTGGCGTAGCTTTTGCGATGGGTGCGCCCTTTGCTTTTGAAACTGCACCTGGCTTGCCAAATATGAATCCAATGTATTGGTGGGGTGAAAACACTGGTTGGATGCTAGGCTTACCAACGGTTGAAAGCTTTGTTGTAGTGCTACCATTTGCGGTGTTGGCAGTAGCCATGTGGTCGCCCGACTTTTTGGGTCATCAAGTCTTTCAAAAAATCAGCTATCCAAAGCGTACTGAGCGTGTCTTGATGGATATCGATGATACGATGACCAGCGCTTCTATTCGTCAGGTGGCAGGCTCTGTATTGGGCGGCGCAAACTTTGCTTCATCATGGGGTACCTATATCGTGCCAGCAGCGATCGCTAAGCGTCCGATTCCAGCGGGTGCGGTACTAACTGGACTGTTTTGTCTGATCGCTGGTATCTGGGGCTACCCAATGGATCTGGCTATTTGGGAGCCGGTGATGTGTGTGGCGCTGATCGTCGGTGTCTTTATCCCACTGCTTGAGGCTGGCATGGAGATGACGCGCGAAGGTAAAACCACGCAGTCAGCTGCCATTGTGGTATTTGCATCAGCACTGGTAAACCCAGCCTTTGGTT
>NZ_JBPYDC010000079.1:0-2066 GCF_051847575.1 Psychrobacter sp. 1U2 | reverse complement strand
GTAGTGCAGTGATGGCCTCTAACGGATCGTCCATTCCAACCGCCCATAATGTCGCATGCACGGTGGCGCCGCCCTGCCCCCACATGCCAGCGAATCTGGGATGATCTGGATCTATGCATTGGCGCTCTATCCATAATGGACGACCATTACGAGTAAGTTGAAAACGCTGTTCGAGGCGACCACTGACGAAAGGCAGCTTGCTGGCAGGGCGACCAAGACCGAGAATCTCCCACCCCAAGCATTTAGCATTGTCTTCTAAATCAATGATGATGGTCTGCTCGCCGCGAGAGCCATTAAAAGCCAACGTTTCTTGTGGTAGCCATTCTAAAGTAGCGTCATTAGCAATTTTTAGATAGGTATGCTGATTCCAAGCAACGCCATTGCTATCAGCTTTATAAAGCTTATTGGCAGCAGTTGTCGTTAGCAAAGTATGCGCGTTTGACGCTACAGTGACATCGATGTTGAGCGTATCACCGCTAGCGATACCACCTGGTGGATGTAGCAGATAGACATGACAGCAACCATCGCGACCTTCAGGGTAGAATGGTCTTTGGACACGTAAGGGACCATAATGGCGCGCTATATTCATACGAGTGATATGGGTATCACCATCAGCATGAGCCCCAAACCCCAACGTCAAAAATGCTGCCCAATGACGGTTGGCATCGAAGTGGTGTCCTGAGTCTGTAGCGGTTTGTTGTATTGTAGAACTATCGGATAATGTCATCATTCCATCAATTCCCTTTTTATAAACCCAGCGCGACATATATCGCTGAATCGTCACCTAATCGTCCTGATAGGCAGGTAATGAACTTAAGCAAAATGATCAAAATCGTTCACGTGCGCAGGTAAGGTTGACAACACTGGCTTAACAGCCATTAATGAATGTCAAAGTATAGGCATTGATTGCCTCAAAACTGTAAAGTAATAATCGTCAGATCAAACATCAAAATATTAGATATATCCTTTAGTATGTTTTGGCGTTGATTATTCTATGCGTAAAAAACGCTTATGAAATAGCCTATACTCTATAACTCTTATAGGCCATTCGTATAGGCTTGTCAAGATAATACTGGGAATATAGCGAAGGGTAAACTATGGTTGAATCTAAGTCATATCAATGAGTTAAATCGGTACAATTAATCAAATCACAACTCACGCCAGTGCAACCACAAGCGTGTGTCCAACTCAAACTGATGATAATCTGGCTCCATGTGGCAGCATAATTGATAAAAAGCCTTGTTGTGCTCATGCTCTTTAAAATGCGCCAATTCATGAACGACTATCATGCGTAAAAACTCAGGTGGCGCTTCTTTAAATAAGCTCGCTACCGTAATACTGTTATGCGATTTTAGCTTACTGCCTTGTACGCGAGACTGGGTAGTATGAATACCCAGCGCATGCTTAAGAACTTTTAACTTACTGCTATAACTGACATTCGATAATGGGCCAATTTTGCGCATAGATTGGTTTTTTATGTCGTTTATATATTGATACAGCGCCTTATCGCTTTGCACTTGGTGCTGATCAGGGTATTTATTTTCTAGGTACTCTCCTAGCCTGCCCTCACTGATGAGCAGTGCCGCTTGAGTTTGAATTTGCTCAGAGTAATGAGCAATGTACTTGAGTGTGGTCACAAATTTATCCTTTGCTAATGCTTATTTTTCTAATATTTTATTTGCCACTATTTTGCAGTTTCTCTTTATCGATTCTATCTTATATCTCCTATTGACCTATAGCCAGTTCATAAATAAACCCCATAAGCTGCATTCAACTTATGGGGTCATATAAAAGACAATCTCGTCACTACATATAGCCAGTTAACATCTAGCCAATTAACGCTCTAAATGTAGATACTGTAGATGGCACTCGTACTGATGTAGAATATCGACCAGCACTTGCTCCTTGGTGTAGCCAACCAAGTCATACTCTTGCGAACCATCACTCAAGAACACTTCAGCACGGTAGTAAAATTCTGCATGCTTGGTCGAAGTATTCAGCGTAAAGTTAGGACGCTCAGCTTTGATGAGATTAACTTCATACACAAAGTCATCTTCATCGCCATG
>NZ_JBPYDC010000078.1:0-2068 GCF_051847575.1 Psychrobacter sp. 1U2 | reverse complement strand
GACTCTGCTACTATTAGCTTAATACCATCATCAACTAATAGCGTCAATGGTACTGGTAATTTAGGAAATTCAGAACTTGCAGGAGAACTAATTGCTTATAAGTTGGCTTCTGGCTCAGCTGAAGGCGCTGCTTGGGGAGGTACTGGTAATACACTTACCACTGCTGCAGCGACTGACTACAAGACTGGTATTACTAGCACTATATATCTAACAGTGACTGATGACGCTGACGTAATACCTGGTGTTTATAGTGACACTATTAACGTATCAGTAGCCTATTAATACCATGTTAGCTCTTCGGTTATGTCGTATAGTACGCCCAACTCTGTTTGCAGGAGCCATACTTTATTCTGGTATGGCAATGGCAGCTGGTCTTCAAGTCTCTCCTATCTCTTTAAGCTTACAAGCTCGAGAGAATGCTAGTGGTTTGACACTAAGTAACTCTAGTAATCATGTGATAAACGCACAAGTGCGGATACATCGATGGATGCAAGACGATACAGGTGATCAACTCGTTCCTTCGCGAGAGTTATTAGTGAGTCCACCTATGACAGAGCTAAAACCAGGTGAGCAGCAGTTGGTGCGTATTATCCGTGCCAAAGCACCGCCACAAGGTACAGATGCTGTAGAGGGTTCTTATCGGATTTTGATTAATGAGATACCAGTCAAATTACCAGAACAAACGAGTGGCCTACAGTTTGCTTTAAGCTACTCACTACCAGTGTTTGTACAGCCCTTGGGAATTAACAAGACGAGTCCGCAGTTGCAGTGGAGTATGCATCCGCAGCCGGATAACGAGCAGATTAAAATACGTGTTAGTAATCTTGGTAATGGGCATGCAAAACTGTCTGGTCTGAGTTTTGTTGATACAGCTGGCAATAGCCTTGATCTCCATCAAGGTTTGCTAGGGTATGTGTTACCCGGTGCAACTATGTATTGGACACTGAAAATATCACCCTCTGTTCTAACCTCAGAGGGTACATTCAAGGTTATACTGAATGGTAAAAAGACGACACCCGACGTCACATTGGATAATACTGCTCGCTAAAATCCTTTTTTTACAGAGTAATGCAGTTTCTACTATTCACGCTGCAATTCCAACTGAAGGTATCTCTACTAGCAGTGTTGTTAAAGACACTGCTTTTTCACCTAAACCTTCTATAGACACCCCAAATTTCAATACCAACGATTTACATAGTAACGATAATAAACTGGTACAGCCTGACTCGAAGCACTATAACCCTGACGATAGTTCTGGATTGGATTTGTATTTGGACGTTACGCTAAATGGTGCAAGTAAAGGTCTGATTCACTTTGTCTACCATGACGATCGCCTTTGGGCAACTACTGCTATCCTACAACAACTTGGCTTTATCTTACCACAAGATGTTGACGATACTATTCCACTTAATAGTTTGCCTGACCTCAAAATTGATTATGACATGCGTCGGCAGTCGCTTGAGCTTATTGCGCCTCTTAGTATGCTGAATTTAGATACTACTATTCGTAATACGCGGACTAACAAGCGTCCGATACCAACCGTATCACCTGGTCTTCTATTGAACTATAATGTTCATGCCACTCAAAACCATCAAAATGCCAAAAATCTAAGCGCTTATACTGAATTGCGCGCGTTTAATGCCCACGGTGTAGTTAGTTCTACTGCTTTAACTACTGGCAATCGTTCTGCTGATAGTGTCAGTCTTGACGGTGAATGGAAA
Organism: Psychrobacter sp. 1U2; assembly: GCF_051847575.1. Classification (NCBI taxonomy): domain Bacteria; kingdom Pseudomonadati; phylum Pseudomonadota; class Gammaproteobacteria; order Moraxellales; family Moraxellaceae; genus Psychrobacter; species Psychrobacter sp. 1U2. Next base: position 347 of record NZ_JBPYDC010000078.1, on the reverse strand, counting down.
GGTCAAACGGTAAGGTTGGATACGAGCTGGAGTCAGTCGTTCCCTGACAAGTTACTGACAGTTCGTGCAGGTGATATTCTCACAGGTGCACTGTCTTGGACGCGTTCTACACGTTTGGGAGGTCTGCAGATTGGTACCAACTTTGATCTACAACCCTATCGATCAACCACACCTTTGCCGTCATTTTTTGGGTCAGCTACCTTACCTTCCAAGGTGGAATTGTATGTCAATGGCCTTGAACACTATAGCGGCCAAGTACCCGCAGGTCCTTTTGAGCTAAAATCTGCACCTAGCATTAGTGGTGCCGGTACTGCTCAACTAGTGGTGACAGATGCACTAGGTCAGAG
>NZ_JBPYDC010000077.1:0-2070 GCF_051847575.1 Psychrobacter sp. 1U2 | reverse complement strand
TCTTAGTCATGGTAAACTCCTCATCGAGTCGTTAGTTTACCAAGTTTAGGTGTACGGTTTCTTCAGCATAGCTCATCGCAACGTCATAAGAAAATCGTTTTAATGCAATAAGGCTTTATAATAATCATTATATTGCATTCATAATTGTTTTTGCGCAAAATGGCTTATCTATAATCGCTTGAGCCACTCATGATGAATACCCCTATCTCAGATCCTATTGGCGCAGCATGGCTTGTCCGTTATGCCAGCATAGAGCTGGTGTCCCCTTTATATGTCAGCAGTAGTATCGGTGGGCGCAGGCAAACCTATAAAGACGGTGACGTCATTCATAACGCTTATCAGGAAACCGCGCGTCCACTGGACACAATCATTGCGCACTTACAGTTTCACATGCGTCATGAAGTACTGAATTTAGAGTTACTGGTTCGTCTATTTGAGCAGATAGGGGCAAATGACGTGCAAGCATGGGTAAACGCTGAGCCGACAGGCAGCTATGCCCGTAGAATGGCTTTCTTGTATGAGTGGCTCATGGATAAGCATTTAGAGGTACCGAGTAATATAGGCGGTAACTATGTGGATGCTTTGGTTACCAAGAAGTTGGTTACTTCAAGTCCTTCGCAGGTCATCAAGAACGCTCGCTGGCGTATCAATGACAATCTAGCAGGAACCCGTCATTTCTGTCCGATGCTGGTAAAAACAGAGGCCTTTACGCAAGCAGCTGCACTCGATATTGCCACAATGGTTGACAAACTTAACGATGAATTTGGGCAAGACTTACTGATGCGCGCCTCCGTATGGATGACCCTACGAGAGAGTAAAGCCAGCTTTACTATAGAAGGTGAGGGAAAAGAGTTAAAACGCATTGAACGTTTTGCCGATGTGATGGCACGGCGTACCGGCACCGGTGACATTCCGCTTGATCCTGAATCACTAGCAGAGTTGCAACAAGAGATACTCGGTAGCAAAACGGTTATCCAGCAGTATGGTGTCCGTCAATCACCAGTTTTTGTGTCGCATACTCAGGTCAATGGCTTTAAAGAAATTGTGCATTATATTGCTCCACCAGCTGATGACATTGCTGATAAGTTAGAAGGATTACAGGTATTTATGGAAAAGACTGAGGGACAATCAGCACTGATGCGTAGTGCGGTTGCCTCCTTTGCCTTTGTATATATTCATCCGCTGGCGGATGGCAATGGCCGTGTACATCGCTTTTTAATTAATGACGTCCTCAGGCGAGACCAGGTCATTCATGAGCCGATTATCCTACCTATATCACAAGCCATTGCCGAGCATCCCTCAGACCGGCATGCCTATGATAAGATTTTAGACCGTGTCTCTGTGCCGCTCATGAAGCAAATCCGTGATCATTACAGCTTTGATAAACAGGCAGTTACCTACCCTGATGGTATTCGCTCAAACTTAAATTTTGGAAATACTCACCTGATTCAACCTGCATGGCGCTTCATGGATCTAACGCCTCACGTTCAGTACTTATCAGGACTGATTGCTCATGTTATTGAAAAAGAGATGCATAACGAGTCACAGTACCTAAGACAACATGACCATGCACGACTGGCGATAAAAGAGATTATTGAGATGCCCAACAGCTATGCCGATAGAATCATTCGTAGCATGCTGCAGAATAAGGGTGCTAAAAGTAATAAGCTATTGAAAGATTATCCGTTTTTGGCAAATGATGAGGTTTGGGACGATATTTTCTCTGTGGTTGTAGAGACATTTAAAGATGAAGCAAATGGTTTGAATAGTTAGAACAAACTCTGCTATACGCAGGAAAGTCTGCCTTAATAATCAAGCTCAAGCTAGTATTTGTGTCATCGTTACGATAATGATTCGTTTATAAAAGATTCGGCTAAAATACTGTCACCTGAAACGTAATCAATATTTTTCTTACTTAAACAGAATATATTAGAGGAACTTTGATAACAGACAATTTTTATTTGACAAGGTTATTACAGATCCTCAAAATAATTTTGAGTATTTGAGTATTTGAGTATTTGAGTATTTGAGTATTTGAGTATTTGAGTATTTGAGTATTTGAGTATTTGA
>NZ_JBPYDC010000076.1:0-2084 GCF_051847575.1 Psychrobacter sp. 1U2 | reverse complement strand
TCGCTGCTGCGCCAAAGCCAAGACTGACAGCACGAAGACCAGTGGTACTCGCGTCTTTGCCGATAGCGATTGCATCAGCACCAGTTGCTCCGTTGTTATTCTCGTTGCCGCCGCCTGTGGATTTGACACTGAAGTATTTAATCTTTTGTCCAGCTACCGTATTGCTTAGATCTTCTATACTGGCGTTAGTCGCAAATAATTGAGAGCCATTTACGCCATCAGTTGAGTTAGCACTTATTGCACCGCCAGCGACATTCTTGATTTGACGCTCAGCACCTACAGCGCCTACCGATAGTTGCGCGCCTGTTTTTATATTATTATCATCATCTAGTACATTACCAGCAAAATCATAACTCTCGCCATTGATAACGACAGACTTCTCAGACGTTGCATCATTTTCAGTCAAGCTGCCGGCACCAAGAGCGACCGAGCCATCTTTTGAAGCGGAAGCCGCTACACCAAAAGCTGAGGCTGCAACTCCGTCCGTACTAGAATGAACCCCGACAGCGGTAGATAAAGCACCTGTAGAACGTGATTTTGCGCCGATAGCTATAGAAGCGTCACCTGCTGCTTGGGTATATCCAGCATACTGATTACTAGTATCGAGTAAGTCGCGTTTGGCATAAGAGTGGAAGACATCGTTGACTGTGCCTCCGTTTAAAGTACTACTTGGCGTACTACCATCAATATTAGCTTGTGAAGCAGCATCTAGATCATCACCGCCCATAGCAATAGAGGACGCACCGCTTGAGATAACGTTAGCACCAATAGCGATTGACTGCTGACCACTGGCGGTAGTGCTTGGCGTTGCTGCATTATCTTGCACCCCGCCGATAGCGATTGACTGACCACCAGAGGCAAGAGAGTTTTGTCCTAATGCCAAGCTTTTGCTGCCTGAGGCCTCCGCATTCAAGCCGAGTCCGATTGCCGCATCCCCTGTGGAAGTTGCGTCTTTGCCGATAGCGATTGCATCAGCACCAGTTGCTCCGTTGTTATTCTCGTTGCCACCGCCTGTGGATTTGACACTGAAGTATTTGATTTTTTGCGCTGCAAGTGCTTGGTTGGTAGCATTTAATTGGCGACCATTGACAGCATCAGTACTACTAGCATCAACAGCTCCATTTAGAACACCACTTATTTTCTGAGTACCCGCGTCAATACCGCTCTTTGTGAATTTTGCACCGCCACTAATAGTGACACCCTCATCATCCATTACAGTGCTACCCGTCCTAACACTACCATTGGGAGATAGGTTGATATTCTTTGCCAGCTTAATGGTCAAAGTTTTAGCACTGAAAGGATTATTATTAGAACTACTACTAATCACACCAATATTGTCATCCGTTAATTCTGTGACATCACTCACCCCGCCTTGGACATCTAAGGTGCCAAGTGCAATGACATTATCGCCAATATCTCCTTGATAATTAACAGCCGCTATAGACTGCATGCCAATGCCACTTGCTGCTAGTCCCAAGCAGATAGAGCTTAAGCGTAGCAGACGCGTATTTGCGGTAGCTCCTGCTGTAGAGGAAGAGACGCCTGAAGTGACCGCGGAATTAGAGGATTTGCCACGACTTTTGGCGTACTCTGCAACAGCGGTAAAACAGCCTAATGAACGATTCCAGATAACTTTATAATTGCGATTCATGACAACACTCCCTGTGTAGTAATAGGTCCTTAAACTTTGCCAAACACCACCCGTTTTACTTAACGTAGTAGCAGATAAAGTTCATTTAGGGACCTATTAGTCATATAAGACGGTTTAATTAACGACGTACTGACGTAAATATTATTCGCCTATCACGGCAAAACGATAACGTCACTCATATCGCATATTATCCTATTAATTCATTATTGTGAATATATTTATTTAATAAAACGAATATAATTGTTAAAAAAACAACCTGCTTCGCAAAGTTATCGATAATATCAATTATCTTTTCCAAAATTATGGGTAGGCTTTACGAAAAATGACTAGCAGACACATAGTTTTTATAAATCAAAACTAGGGTGTGTTGACATATATAGAATAATTGATAATCATAGTGTTATGACTAGATTAACCCTAAGTGATGCCCAGT
>NZ_JBPYDC010000075.1:0-2088 GCF_051847575.1 Psychrobacter sp. 1U2 | reverse complement strand
CTAAATTGATTGAATGTCTGCTTAAGCTATGTTTTATTGATGACAATGGCGTCTCAGACGTTATGAAAACTTATGTAGGAGATAACGTTGATAGACCGTGAGTTAGAGTTTGATGATAGAGTATTCGTCTTTGAGACAGTTATGCGTGTCCGTAACACAGAGATTGATGTTGGGCAGCATCTAACGTTAGAATCACTCATTGCATTATTGGCCGAGGCAAGGGCGAGGTTTTTGTACTCTAAAGGTATCAAAGAGATTAATGCAGAATGCCAAGGTTTGATTGTTAGCAATTTACAGCTGAACGTTATTAGTCGTGTACGCGCTCGTGAAGAGCTACTATTTGAAGTCGGTATAGAGCACATATCTGATAAAGATGGCGAGATGGCTATCAAGGTGACACGTATGTATGATGGTTCACTAGTAGCAAAAGCCCGCAAATCTTTTGTTCAATATGATTATCGCTCCAATAGAAGTATAGTTTTTAATAATGATATTAAAGAGGCACTAAACCAACAAGCATTTGAGCTATAATGGCGTCGATTACGTGAGCCTTATAACCCTTATGCTTGCCATTTCTCTATCAACCTAAACGTCTATAACTATAAGAAGATAGATTATGACCACACCTAATTGGCTAACCTCTATAAAATTCAATACTGATGGTCTGATTCCTGCAATCGCTCAAGATTACGAGACAGGACGCATCCTAATGATGGCGTGGATGAACACTGAGTCCTTACAGCTGACGGCAAAAACGCAAACTGCAGTCTATTTTTCGCGCTCGCGTAATCAGCTGTGGCACAAAGGTGAAACGTCAGGGCACACTCAGCAGGTACACGATATTCGCTTGGACTGTGATGCCGATGTCATCGTGCTAAGTGTTACTCAAGTCGGTGGTATCGCTTGTCATACTGGACGTGAGTCTTGTTTTTATCAGCGTTTAGACATGACAGGTGCAGAGCCCGTCTGGCAAGCAGTCGATGCTGTATTAAAGGATCCTGCTGATATTTACCAGTCAAATAACAATACTAATAGTAATGTAAAAAGCACTGCTCATAAAAATACTGTTTCTAATATTAATAGTTTATCAAGCCAAGAGACTCAGACTGCAATATTGCGCCAGCTTGATAGTGTGTTGGCTGAACGTAAACAAGCATCTGCAGACAGCTCTTATGTAGCAAGTTTATATGCTCGCGGACTTAACAAGATACTAGAAAAAATGGGTGAAGAGACGACTGAGAGTATCATTGCTGCCAAGGACTTCGCTAATTGTAATCAGCTTACAGATGAGACTCAGTACAACGCTGCGCGACATGAGCTCATTTATGAAGTGGCTGATGTGTGGTTTCATACATTAGTAGGATTGGCATGGTTCGATATCGAATCTGATGCTGTATTGAACGAGCTGGGACGACGTTTTGGACTTTCGGGTATTGATGAGAAAGCAGCAAGATAGCTTTAATTGAAATAAGCTTGTGTAATTATTGTTGTTTTCAACTTTTTATTGTCAGTGCGCGTTATAATGTATCTTTAATAACTTGCTTCTTATTTGGCAATAACAGTTTATTGTGCAAGTAATAAATGTAAGACAATACGAGACATATTGGTCTCATTAAGACATAAGGATACCGTTATGGGCAGTTTTTCCATCACCCATTGGCTAATTTTATTGGTTGTAGTGGTTGTCGTTTTTGGCACCTCTAAGCTTAGAAACGCTGGTAAAGATCTGGGCGGCGCAGTAAAGGGCTTTAAAGAAGCTGTCAAGGACGAAGAGACAGAACATGCGCGTAAACGCCGTGTACTCGACCATGATGCCAGCTCAAATACTCAGTCGACTACTTCAGCAAATTCACAGACTGGTACTAAGGTTGATGATGTAGAAATCAGCCCTACCACCTCTAATGATGAACATAAAGTATAAGAGATGTTATTTATAAATAACGTCATTGAATAGTATATTTATGACTATATTTGACAACTATGTTTGATATTGGATTTTCTGAACTACTCTTGTTTGGTGTCATTGCCTTAATCGTGCTTGGCCCTGAAAAGTTACCTCAGGCTGCACGTACTGCTGGACAATGGTAC
>NZ_JBPYDC010000074.1:0-2103 GCF_051847575.1 Psychrobacter sp. 1U2 | reverse complement strand
TTTTTACGATCGACAATCTTGATAAAGCCTTTTTCGTCCATGATACCGATATCACCTGTTTTTAGGTAACCGGTTTTTGTGAAGGTGTTGGCTGTCTCATCAGGACGATTTTGGTAGCCGATCATCACCTGTGGCCCCTTGACACAAATCTCACCGCGCTCACCAATAGCGACTTCGTTTTCTTCTTCATCAATTAGTACAATATCAGTACTAGATGCTGGAATACCAATCTTGCCTGTAAACTCTGCAATAGTCATCGGGTTAAAAGCGACCACGGGCGAGGTTTCCGATAGACCATAACCTTCTACAATAGGCAGACCTGTGATTTTATGCCACTCTTTTGCCACGCTTGGCAATACTGACATACCGCCGCCAATAGCTGCTTTAAGATTGGAAAAATCTAATTTGGCAAAGCTGTCTTTATGCACCAAGCCATTAAACAAGGTATTTACAGCAGGAATAAATGATGGTTTATATTTATCCATCTCTTTGATCAAACCGTCTAAATCGCGCGGATTCGGTATTAATAGGCCTGTAAAACCTTGATACATGCCATACATGCCGCAGACCATAAATGAGAACACATGATACAACGGTAAAGCGGTCAAGATCACATCGTCGCTATTGATGTCATCTTCAAAAGCACTATTGATAAGCACGCTGATCTGTAGCATGTTGGCAACTAAGTTACCATGTGACAGCATAGCACCCTTCGCCACACCTGTCGTACCGCCAGTATATTGTAACAACGCCACATCATCCAATGATAAGTCGGGACGCTTATATTTGCTGGCAGATACCGCTCCTAGCGCTTGTTTAAAGCTTGTGCTATTAGGCAAATTATACGCTGGAATCATCTTTTTGATATGGCGTGCAACTAGATTGACCACCCTCCCTTTGACTGAGCCCAGCATGTCACCAATCTTACAGACAATCACATGCTCTACTTGGCCTTTATCTTCAGCGTCTTGATAAGTTTTGGCAAAATTTTCAACGATGAATAATGCTTTGGCCCCGCTATCATGTAGCTGATGTGATAGCTCGCGACTGGTATATAGTGGATTGACATTGACTAAGGTGAGACCTGCTCGCAGTACGCCAATGACGGTAACGGGCAGCTGTAAAATATTGGGCATCATGACTGCAACTTTATCGCCTTTGACCAGCCCAAGTAATTGTAAATAAGCGGCAACTTGACGGCTATATAAGTCTACTTCTTTAAAACTGATCGAAGAACCCATGCAAACGAATGCCGTCTTATCGCCGTGCTTAAGAAAGCTTTGCTCAAAGATATCAATCAGTGAGGTGTCATCGCTTGGCATGTCAATATCGTACGTTAGCCCAAGCGCTTCATAAGTTTTGAGCCAGACTTTGTCGTTACGACGGGTTAAATTGACTTGATCATCCATAATCTTGTTTCTCCTAATGAATTGACGCATTCAGTGGTAAATACCCCTTTGTTCTTTAACATACACACTTTATACACACTACTCAATACAAAATATTGGCACCAGAGTTCGCAAAGTTACTTGACGTTTATTATTCTCTATTAAATCAATAGTATTCATGATAAATTTGAGCGTTTTTTACATCGATTTTTAGCATAAAATAGCGAGTTACTCTCCTATAATGTTACTCGAATATTACTACATGACGACGTATGCATCGTAAGCTCGTATATAGTGGGCACTACTATATCAGCCTATATCAGCACGTCATGACCTGTCGTCTATTCTAGATTATCCCTTTTTAATTGATGTAATATCCTTTAGGATAACGCTACCTTATTCTTATATTAATTTTGCGCCAATGCAGTGCGGCACATAATATGTGCTATACAAACCATACTAATTAAAAACACAGAAGCGAAACCTACTTTATGTCCGATGTTATTGATAATACGATTGCTCCCATTCTCCCAAGTGAGCCAATGGATACCCGTTCAGTGGCGGAATTCACTGAACAAGCTTACCTAAACTATGCCATGTACGTCATCATGGATCGTGCACTGCCAAATATTGCCGATGGCCTCAAACCTGTCCAGCGCCGCATCGTCTATGCTATGAGTGAGCTTGGCCTAAAGTCCTCTGCCAAAGCCAAAAA
>NZ_JBPYDC010000073.1:0-2139 GCF_051847575.1 Psychrobacter sp. 1U2 | reverse complement strand
CAGTTGCGCGCGAAGGGTTTGACCCCTGTTGGTGTCAAGTGGGCCAATGATTTGGGTTTTGATCAAAACTTGCTGAAACCAGATGAACCTCAATAAAACAAAGCCACACTAGACACCCAAATTATTCAATTTAATAAACTTGCCGGTATTTTGATTGAACCCGTATGGAAAGCAGGTAAATTGGTCGGTGTGGTCATAGGTGTTGGACTCAATGTACAAGCTGCACCAAAGCTAACCGCGCAAACTTGCGAAGGCATGAGCTATCAAGCGATCAGCTTACAAGACATTTACGCGATGCTGAAAGCAGATACCAATAATAAGAGCAACGATATCAATCTACCAACCTTACAAACGCTTTATCAACAAATGAGCAAAGCGTTGATAGCAGCGATGACGCGCTTTGAGCACTTTGGGATAGAAAAGCCAACTGGACACACTTATTATCTGGACAGCTTTTTGCAAGAATTTGCGACGATGGATGCACTGGCAGGTCTGCGGTTACGTGTGACTCAAGACCATGATGATAAAGCGCATGTGGTGACTGGTCATGCCTGCAGTATCGATACAAACGGGTGTTTGCAATTGCGTGAAGATAACGGTAAGATTTCTGCGCTTTTTACGGGCCGTATTGACGTAACTCGTGAGGCTTAGAGCACATACTTAACGAGCACTATATAAAGGGATTTTTATGCTCTGGTTAGATCTTGGAAACACCCGTCTTAAATACTGGCTCACTGATGATATCGGGCAGATAGTCGCACACGATGCCAAGCAGCATTTGCAAGCGCCTGCCGAATTACTCATGGGTCTAACCGATCGCTTTGAACGTTATGCACCTGACTTTATCGGTATCTCGTCTGTACTGGGTGACGAGCTCAACGCCAAAGTAACAGAAACGCTGAGTCGTCTAAACATCCCATTTGAGTTTGTCCATGTCGATGCGGCGCACCCATTGATGCGTAGCGACTATAATGATGAGCAACTTGGCTGTGATCGTTGGTTACAGATGCTGGGCGCGGTCGATAAGAAAAAACGTCAATGTGTAATTGGTTGCGGTACAGCGGTGACAATTGATTTGATTGATCACGCGACACATTTAGGCGGTTATATTTTCCCCAGTATTTACTTGCAGCGTGAGTCATTGTTTTCTGGTACCAAGCAAATCACCATCTCTAACGGTACTTTTGATAGCGTCAGTCAGGGCACCACCACGCAAGATGCGGTACATCGCGGTATCTTACTATCTATCGTTGGGGCGATCAATGAGATTAGCCGTCGCCATCCCAACTTTGAAGTGATCATGACTGGCGGCGATGCATCCATTATCGCCCAGCACGTCAACCGTTCAGTGCGCTTGCGTGATGATTTATTATTAAATGGTCTGGCACGCTATTTTGACCATAGCAAACAGACATAATGATTTTATAAGATAGAAAATAGACATAAAAAAAGCAGGACGTTTTGAGCGACCTGCTTTTTTGTTATAGCCTGTTCGATTTCAAACCCATACAGAGTGCTAATGGGATGAGTTTTCACAGCCTCTGTCACGCCTGCGAACAGCAAGCAAGAAAAATTTAGCCCATTAGCACGAGGATATTAATGTATCGATGTTGTTTTGAAATTAATATCCAACGAACATTCAATAGTTTTTACTTAGTCTCGTTAAACAGTTCACGACCGACCAGCATACGGCGAATCTCACTGGTACCTGCACCGATTTCATACAGCTTAGCATCACGCCAAAAGCGACCCAGCGGATACTCATTGGTATAGCCATTACCACCGAAGATTTGAATGCCCTCGCCCGCCATCCACGTGGCTTTTTCAGCGCACCATAAAATCACACTGGCACAATCTTTACGTACTTCTCGACTATGACCTGCGCCGCGTTGGTCTAGCATATCGAGATTTTTACCGACAGTATATAAGAAGCTACGTCCCGCTTGCAAGATGGTATACATGTCTGCGACTTTACCTTGAATGAGCTGAAACTCACCAATCGCTTGACCAAACTGCTTGCGGTCGTGGATATAAGGGACGACATTGTCCATCACTGCTTGCATAATACCGATAGGACCTGCGGCCAATACTGCGCGCTCGTAATCAAGACCACTCATCAGTACTTTAACGCCTTCACCA
>NZ_JBPYDC010000072.1:0-2140 GCF_051847575.1 Psychrobacter sp. 1U2 | reverse complement strand
TTAATGTTTATATAGTAATCAGATAGTGTTAGTGCTATAACGCTTTAATGAGCGGAAGCTCCGTTACCGCGTAACTTATTGACCATAGTAAAGATAGCGACCACTACCGCACCAATAATAAAGCCTATCAAACCATTTAACAGCGCTGTCGTCACACTTTCAAAAATGCCGGTTAAGTGCGCCAGATCCTCTACTCCATGATGTAAAAAACTGATACCGTGCACTAAAATACCGCCGCCCACTAAGAACATCGCCAACGTGCCAGCGATAGATAGAAACTTCATCAATTTTGGTGCAGCTGCAAACATCACCTTGCCAAGCTTTTGTTTAAAACTGCTTTCTTGCTCCATTAAATGCAAGCCTGCGTCATCTATTTTGACAATACCGGCAACCAAACCATAAATACCAACCGTGATAGCAATCGCTAAAATAGACAATACCAGACTACGCTCTAACAATGTGGCACTCGCCGTTGACCCCAAAGCGATGACAATAATCTCTGCTGATAAAATAAAATCTGTACGTATCGCGCCTTTGATTTTTTCTTTTTCAAATGCCACCAAATCCACTGTTTCATCGGCATTGGCAAGGCGACGCGCACTTTGTTCTTCGTCATGCGGCAAAGCATGTGGCCAAAATCTATGGATAACTTTTTCAGCGCCTTCATAAACCAAAAATAAACCACCGCACATTAATAAAAAGGTTACCAATGGTGGGTAAACGGCACTGATAAGCAGCGCAGCTGGCACCAAGATAAGTTTATTAACAAAGGAACCTTTTGCTACCGCCCAAACAACTGGCAACTCGCGATTGGCTTTGACACCAGTGACCTGTTCAGCGTTTAGCGCAAGATCGTCACCCAATACACCAGCGGTCTTTTTGGCCGCAACCTTAGTCATTACTGAAACATCATCTAATATCACACTGATATCATCAAGTAGGGTTAATAAACTGGCACCTGCCATGCTCTCTCCTTAGCGTAAAATCGCTCAAATAGTTAATAAGTATTAAAATTGATCATGTTGATTTGTCTTGTTTACTGTAGCCTACTGAGCTACTGCAACATATGAAATAGTAGGAATGTAGCTTATTTTACTTTTTTGTTCGATCATTACCAAATTATTAGTTAAGTAAGTTTTGGTTTTGACTGTCATTTATAAAAATATGTTAGTATATGGCACTTTATCACTATTTATGTTATGACTCACTGCTTACTTTATAATTGAGATGATTCGTCATCATAGCCAGAGTGTTGTAGCTTAGAATTTATTCATTTGACTGCTGATAAATAAAGAGACTTATATCGTCTGTCTTTATACTGAGTTTTTATTACAATCATGATCAAGCGCGTCCGTTTATAGGAAATGCCGTATGTCCTTACCTTCTGTATCTACTAGCCTAAAGCCTGCTAACATCTCTACTCGTCGTAAGCTCTCAGGCGCCATTATCAGTGCGCTACTAGTTACTGTCGCGACAGGCTGCTCAAACAATACTGCCGATACTACCAGCAAGACCAATGTGGTAAGTAGCACAAAGGCAAGTAGTACAACCAGCACCTCCAAACCTGCTGCCGATAGTGATCAATCGGTCGTTACAGCATTGCAATCGAACCTAGGAGCGTCTGGTATCGACGAAAAAATTGTCTCCGCAGTACCAACAGAGATGGATGGTATTTATTGGGTAACCGCTGAAGGGTTGCCAGCATTTTTTACTGATAAGTCAGGCAAACATATCATTCAAGGTCAGATCATCTCTGTCGGACAAGGCGAACCTGTCGATATTAGTGGTGCGTTAGTTGCTCGCACTGCGCAAGAGGCGCTCAAAGCTGTAGACAAAAAAGACATGATCATTTATCCAGCTAAAGGCGAGACCAAGTCAGTGGTGTACTCTTTTACCGATGCTGATTGTCCTTACTGCACTAAATTGCATTCAGAAATGGATGAGCTCAATGCGCTAGGGATTGAGGTTCGTTACCTAGCTTGGCCTCGTAGCGAAGGAAGTATTCCCAAAATGGAAGCCATTTGGTGTAGTGAAGATCGTGTTGCGGCTATGAATCAGGCAAAATCAGGCGCCAATGTCATGGCTCCTAGCTGTGAGAGTCCAGTAAAAGAGCAAATAGAATTGGGCGCCCGCCTTGGTG
>NZ_JBPYDC010000071.1:0-2209 GCF_051847575.1 Psychrobacter sp. 1U2 | reverse complement strand
GACTTGCAGCTTAAAGTCTAGGTCGTAATGCATAAAAATACCCCATAAGTTGTGTCCAACTTATGGGGGTCGGTTCATTAGTCGCTGCTTTTTTTATGGATAGCCTTATTATTCTTAAATAGCTGGCTTTAGAACTAACTCCCTTTAATCGCATTAACCTTTGTGTTACTGCTTGAGTACTGTTATAATACGGCGCTTTATATCCTAAGCTTATCGCGCTCTACCTATAATAATAGCTGAGGCTAAGTTTACCTTATAAATCTCCTTGCTACCTGCATAGGGCCGGTAGCTACTAATCCGTAAGGAGTCCAAATGCGACATTACGAAGTGGTGTTAATTGTACACCCAGACCAAAGCGACCAAGTGGTCGGCATGGTTGAACGCTATATCAAGTTGGTTCAAGACAACAATGGTATCATCCATCGTCTAGAAGATTGGGGCCGTCGTCAACTGGCTTATCCAATCAATAAGATCCACAAAGCTCACTATGTGTTATTCAACATCGAAACTGACGGTGAGACTCTAGAAGAGTTAGAAGAGTTATTCCGTTATAACGATGCCATCATCCGTAGCTTAGTCATGCGCCGTGATGAAGCAATCACTGAAGAGTCACAGCTAGCTAAAAATGCCGATGAAAAACGCGCACGTAAAGCTACGCCACGTCGCTCAGACGACAATGACAACAACAGTGAAGACTAATTAAAGGAGAATACTTATGGCACGTTTCTATCGCCGTCGCAAATTCTGCCGTTTCACTGCTGAAGGCATCACTCACATCGATTATAAAGATGTTGAATTGCTAAAACAGTACATCAGTGACAATGGCAAAATCGTACCGAGCCGTATTACCGGTACTTCTACAAAATATCAGCGTCAACTAGCGACTGCTATCAAACAAGCTCGCTATTTATCGCTATTACCATACACTGATAACCATCAGGGTTAACCGTTAACTAGGAATGACTCATGCAAATTATTTTGTTACAGCGTATCGTCAACCTTGGTAAACTCGGTGAAACTGTCGATGTAAAACCAGGTTACGGTCGCAACTTTCTTATCCCTCAGGGTAAAGCACTACCTGCGACCAAAGCTAACATTGAAAAGTTCGAAGCACGTCGTGCTGAGCTTGAAGCTGAAGAAGCTAAAGAAGTCGCTACTGCACAAACACGTGCTGATGCATTGACCGACGTTAATGTCATCATGCGTGCTAAATCAGGCGACGAAGGCAAACTATTCGGTTCTATCGGTACTCGTGATATCGCTGAAGCTTTGACAAACTCAGGTCTAGAAGTAGATCGTGCTGAAATCAAACTTCCAGAAGGTACACTACGTCAGATCGGCGAATACAATGTTGATATCCAATTGCATCATGACGTTACTGCTAGCATCTTAGTCACTATCCTATCTGAAGATGGCGATGATGAAGACCAAGATGTAGAAGAAGCAGCTGATGAAAACGAAGAGACATCTGAAGAGTAAGCTTTATATCCTCTATCTGAAGTTAAAAAGAAGCCAGTGACTTTATGTCGCTGGTTTTTTTATTTCTATAGTGCCTTCTTAGGGTCTAATAGACATTCTATAGAGATCATGCCCTGAATTTCACGTACTACCGCTCAGCATACCCATTCAACCGCTCAGCATACCCATTCAACCGCTCAGCACCTTATCCATTTTCTTTTATTATGAATTTGACTATCATAAGCGCGCTTCGTTTTGATTGATAGGAGAACGAATATGATTAAGACTGGTGATAAATTAATTTGTACGAGTGGTAATGATTTTTATGCAGAAGGACACGTCTATACCGTAGGCGATTTTGTCAATGACAAGTTCTTTGAGATACCAACCGGCTGCAATGACGAATACTGGTACGCTACAAGAGACAGTTCTGGCATCTGTATTCATTTTGACACTATGGCAACCAAAGTGAGAAATGCTCATTTCGATAAATTAAACAATCAGATTTATGCTTAACAAAGACTTTTTCTTGACTTCCTCCCCGACCTAAAGGACGGGGATTCCTACTAAAGACGGCCAAGCCCGACCGCGAGAATATTTTTTGCTCCATTAACATCTCTGTTATGGGCAGTTTGACAAGAACTGCAAAACCATTCTCTTACACCAAGCGCTGATCTACCTTTCGGACTGTCTTGGCGAGAGCCGCAACACGAGCAGGTTTGGGTGGTGTACGCTTCATTTACTTCAAGAT
>NZ_JBPYDC010000070.1:0-2239 GCF_051847575.1 Psychrobacter sp. 1U2 | reverse complement strand
TTACGATATGAATAGCTATAAGATTGTTTTATCAAAGTATCAAAGTTCTCTAAGCTAAAAGTTAACAGACCTTCCAATTTTGTGGGCAGCTCTGAGGAGCAATATAACATTTTAACTGAAATATTAAGATATGTGTCAACGTCCGACCATAGCACTGACAGAGCTTAACTTTAGCAATAAGGTGGCAAAAACTAGTCCTGAACTGTTTATAGTAAGGAGCTTATACTAAAATAACTGCTAGTTTACGACCGGATAAAAAGGCTTGCCCCAGTCCATTTTGCTATGATTTGTCATCATGATCTCTAGCATTAATGGCAAGATAGCAGCTAAGATAGCGCTACTGTCTTTGATTTGTGAACGATTGACTTGGCTGTTGTGAGTGGCACCGCCATGCATGATTTGATTGCGCAGGGTATATAACCTATCAAATACTACCGCCAATACGGTATCTGTATCTTTATTACTAAGTGCACGGCGAGCTTTATCTTTGGCACGTTTGAAATCTTCTTCCCATGCTTGATGACTAATCAGACCATTTTGATAATCCCAAAATGGCTGAAAAGTGTATTGATTATCCAGTAATATACGAATGCTACCTGAATACTTCTCCCAAACTAGCTTATAGACCTTCTGGTCAGTGTCTAGACGGCATATCAGTTGTATAAAGCGCCGAAACTCACTACGCTCTGAGCTGGTAGCAAATAATGCTACTTCCCGAGCATAAGCGGCATTAAATGCTATCCATAGAGTGATGAAACGTATGTCGTCATCATTGACTCTCACAGCTTTAGACAGCCAACTTAATGAGCGATGCATACGCAGACGAAAGGGGTCAGAGAATTCAGACTTCTGGGTTTGGTGATTATGTTTGAGACTCTCTAATCTCTGGTAAGAGGTACTACTATCATTATGCATTAGCTATTACTCCGTAATCTATTCATAGCACTCTCTAACGCATCATCTCCCTCTGTATCACTTAATGTACTTGCGAGTAGTGTGGTATTTTGGCGCATTGAATGAACACTATTCAAGTTAAGCTTTACCTTTTGTAAAGTCTTCATAGTATCGTGATAGCCTGCTTGTACTAGTCTATCGACTGTTTCAACTGAAAAATCGAACATCGCCATCGTGCCGCCTATTTCGATGCTAGGTCGGACCTCTATAATAGAGGTATCAGAAAAGTCATGTCGATGCCACAGTGAACCATCAGCTAAGTGCGTCACAATAATATGGCGACAGCCAGCTTCTATCAATGGAGTAATTGGTGTATTGCCCTGTGATTTAAGGTAACCCCCTTGTCCACCATCAGTATAGCGTCCATTTTGACCATCACTGAATGCTTTAAAGAATAAGGGTACTGCAGCAGAGGCTAAAAGCACCTCTTTTTGTTCTTCTAATGATAAAGACTGTATGTGTCTAAACTCTGAAGGAGCATTGTCTATTCCTGCGAGCTCTACTTTAACAACATCTTTTATAGCTAAAAATAAGTCTATAAATGCTTTACCACTTTGTTGCTGTTTAAAAATCGAAACATATAGGGGTATAGAATGCTGTAGATGTTCTATATCTAAATATTCCTCTAACATCATTCTTAATGTGTCATCTTTTAATATATTTTCAACACCAGAAGTTTTAAAACCAACAAATACAGAACTTAACAATCCAAGAGGACTACTAAGCCTTAACCCAGCCGATAGCAGCAGTGTAAAATAAATCAAATAATTAAACTTACTATTTGAGATAGATTTAAGTTTGAACCTAGAGGTCAGAGCGTTGCTATCAAACTGAATAGGCTTAAGGTGAGGCAGCTTATCCCAAAGATTTCCTATACGTTTTACGCCTTCAGCAAAATTAGGTGCTGATGCCAGTACAGCACCGTTTAGTGCACCAATACTGGCACCTGATATCATATCAATGCCAATATTCATTTCATTGAGCGCTCTAACAACGCCAACATGATAAGCGCCTTTTGCACCGCCACCTGATAATACTAAACCAACCTTATTATTAGATTGAGTATTTAATAATTTGTTATTCATAACCCAATCCCTATTAGTCTAGAACTCTCTATACGATTATTCATTTCACCAATCATACGTTTAGAGACTCTGTTGATATCTATCATATTTAGACTTAGATTTTTATACTCGGGCTTTTCATCTTCTGGTAAATCATGATACTGGGTAGCCATAAATACGATAGGAGACTCATTAGGTGATAACCCGCTCCAATCGCCTTG
>NZ_JBPYDC010000069.1:0-2241 GCF_051847575.1 Psychrobacter sp. 1U2 | reverse complement strand
AGGCTTCTTTAAATATCGCGTAGATTTTGAGGCATTAGAGAACTTGCCAGCGTTAAAAGAAGGTCGTATCGGCGCAATTTGCTGTTCACGTCCGACCAATCCAACGGGTAACGTGTTGACCGATGAGGAAATGAATCATTTAGCCGAGATTGCCAAACGCTACGATGTGCCGCTGATTATCGATAATGCTTATGGTATGCCGTTTCCTAATATCATTTATTCAGATGCGCATTTAAACTGGGATGACAATACGATTCTGTGCTTTAGCCTGTCCAAAATCGGTCTGCCTGGTGTGCGTACCGGTATCATTGTCGCCGATGCGAAAGTGATCGCAGCGGTCAGCGCGATGAATGCGGTGGTCAATCTAGCACCGACACGCTTTGGTGCAGCGATTGCCACACCACTGGTAGAAAACGATCGTATCAAGCAGTTATCTGATAATGAAGTTAAGCCGTTTTATCAGCAGCAAGCAAAACTCGCTGTGAAGCTGTTAAAAGAAGCCTTGGGTAATTATCCGCTGGTTATTCATAAGCCTGAAGGCGCGATATTTTTCTGGTTATGGTTTAAAGATTTGCCGATTACTACCCTTGAGCTGTACGAGCGTCTCAAAGAAAAAGGCACATTGATTGTGCCAAGCAAATACTTCTTCCCTGGTGTCGACGTCAGCGATTACCAGCACGCGCACGAGTGTATCCGTATGAGCATCGCCGCCGATGAGCAGACGCTGACGGATGGTATTAAGGTGATTGGCGACGTAGTACGCGAGCTGTATGATGAGGCCAAAAAATAAGATTAGCTGCTAAAATCATAAGCTCAAATAGCAAAAAAAAAACGGACTGTTTAATAGTCCGTTTTTTTATGGCGTTTGGTCAATGAGGCAGGTTTATTGGCTGGTCGAAAGATGGCTGTCCACTTATTTAATGCATGTAGCACGTAAGGTACTAAGCAAGTATTCACCAAATCATGAAAACTTGCCTTGATATCTACCATTCCTAATGCAAAAAACCCTCTTGGTCTAATGATATGACGGTTGTCCAAATACTCACCTAATAGAGCGACACCCGTCACCACGATCAATGCGATGAATGATCGAATACCTTGCTTTTTGATAATAGGTAGCAGTAAGAGTAGACAAAGCAGATAGACGCCGACGCCAACATAAATATGCAGCGCATCTTTGGCCAATCCTGTTATGTCGATGATATCAATTTTAAAGGCGGTAAAGTCCACTGAGATATTCCAAGTATAAGCGAGCAAAAAATAATTGAGCGTATCATTAAGCAACAATAACTAAAAATGAATAATAAAAATAACGGATAATAAAAAAGGCAGATTATACAAACGATAATCTACCCTATTCTGAAGCAAGTATGCAATTTATGTTTACTACCTATCTACACATCCCACTCGACGAAATTCTTTAACAGCTGCAAGCCAGCAGTATGGCTTTTTTCTGGATGGAACTGGGTGGCGAATAAGTTGTCTTGGATAACGCTGGCGCAAAATGGCTGCCCATAGTCACATACCGCCGCCACTTGTGCGCTATCGGCAGGCGCACAGTAATAGCTATGTACAAAGTAAAAATGCGCGTTGTCCTCAATACCATTCCATAACGGGTGGCTAGTATCCATCTCCGTAATCGTGTTCCAGCCCATGTGCGGCACTTTAATCGTCGCGCCTTGCTCGTCCGTCCACGCCGGGTCAAAGGCTTCTACCGTGCCATTTAAGATGCCCAAACAGTCCGTGCCACCATTCTCCGCCGACTGCTCAAACAACGCCTGCATACCGACACAGATAGCCATCACAGGCTTGTTAAATATCGCATCACGCACGACCTCATCAATACCCGCTTCATGCATACCAATCATGCAATCGCGCATGGCTCCGACACCGGGGAAAACGATTTTGTCGGCAGCAGCGACGACTTTTGGGTCATTGGTGATAGAGACGTCTGCGCCTACTGCTGATAGTGCTTTGCCAGCAGAGTGCAAATTACCCATGCCATAATCTAATAGTGCAATTTTAGTAGCTCTACTCATCTAGAACGCCTCTTTGGTCGACGGTAGCGTATTCAATGCACGCTCATCATATTCACACGCCATACGTAGCGCACGAGCAAAAGCTTTAAAGGTAGATTCGATCTGATGATGGCTGTTTTTACCTTTGAGATTGTCTAAGTGCACGGTCATCCACGAGTGGTTAACCAAGCCATAGAAAAACTCACTAAATAGATCGACATCG
>NZ_JBPYDC010000068.1:0-2254 GCF_051847575.1 Psychrobacter sp. 1U2 | reverse complement strand
CTAGCGATATCTAATTGCGCAAAACTCAGCGTGGCAGGACCCATACTAAAAGCCACAGAATCGCTATGCTGCTCAATCTTTGGTTGTAACAAATCTAGTAGGTTATGCTTATCTTCTAACACATTTAGATTGTTTCTTAGTTCATATCTTTCATACGCGGCTTGCCATAATGGAGGGACGGTACTACTGGGGGCATTGTTTTCAGAACTGGTATTCATCAGTTAGCATCCTTGCTTGGTTGTCACTATTAGTCTCAGAATAGCACAGTTTATTCTCTGTTTTACAAATGAGTAGAGCATGATTTTCTCTGGCTTCTACTCACTTTTTATGGTGAACGCGACTTAAAGTAAGAGCCAATCATTCACAAAGTACAATAAAAATTAGCCACAAAAAAACCAGCGCGATGGCTGGTTTTCTATTTTAAATACTTAAAGCTAGAACTGTCTAATTACGCTTTAGCCATTTGGGCAAATATCTCATCGGCCGCTTTGATCGAGTCTTCGATATCTGTATCGCTATGCTTAATAGACATAAAACCTGCTTCATAAGCAGACGGTGCCAAATAAATACCGCGATCTAACATACCATGGAAAAAAGTGTTAAACACGTCCATATCGCACTCTGTCACATCATCAAAGTTCTGAGGTACAGTCGTCTCATTGTCTCGAACAAAGAACATACCAAACATGCCGCCCAATTTATTGGTACGCAGATTAATACCATGCTTGTCAGCTGCCGCTTGAAAGCCATCAACGAGCTTGTCTACTTTCGCTGATAATTCATCATAGAAGCCGTCTGCCGTTAAGTCTTCAAACATCGCGATACCAGCACGCATCGCTAGCGGATTGCCTGACAACGTACCCGCTTGATAGACACCGCCAAGTGGCGCGATACAAGACATGATTTCTTTTTTGCCACCAAAAGCACCAACGGGCAAGCCTGCACCGATGATTTTACCAAAACAAGTCAAGTCAGGATCGATACCGAAGTGCGCCTGGGCGCCACCAAGGCCAACGCGAAAGCCTGTCATCACCTCATCAAAGATAAGTACTGCGTCATTAGCGGTACACTCAGCACGCAAGGTATCATGGAACTCTTGGGTTGGGATAACCATGTTCATGTTGCCAGCGATTGGTTCTAGGATAACGCAAGCAATCTCATCACCCCATTTCTCAAAGCAGTCTTTAATCGCTTGTGGATCATTATAAGGAATGGTGATGGTATGCTTAGCGAAATCTGCTGGCACGCCTTTTGAGGTTGGCTCACCAATATCCAGCATTCCTGAGCCTGCCTTCACTAGCAGACTGTCTGAATGGCCATGGTAGCAGCCTTCAAACTTGACGATTTTGTCACGCTGCGTATAGCCACGCGCCAGACGAATCGCACTCATGGTCGCTTCTGTACCAGAGCTGGTCATACGAATCATCTCAACGCTGGGTACGATGTCACAAATCTTATCGGCAACCGTGGTTTCAAACGGTGTTGGTGTCCCAAAGCTTAACCCATCATCAGCGGCTTTTTTGACCGCATCGATCACTTTTGGGTGCGCATGACCCAAGATCATTGGCCCCCATGAGCCAACATAATCAATATAGGCATTGTCTTCGGTGTCGTAGATTTTGCTGCCATTAGCACGGTGCATAAAGATGGGCGTACCACCTACCCCTGCAAAAGCGCGGACGGGTGAGTTGACACCGCCTGGAATATGTTTGCGAGCTTGCGCAAATAGTTGTTCGTTTTTAGTGCTCATGGTTATTCTCTATTGTTTTATTAAAAGTAAAATCTTTCACTTAAATATTATTGAACTTGTTGGTTAAACTTATCGTCTCAAGCCTTTTTAACGACTGAGGATTTAAGCTTCATGGGGCCATAGCCATCAAGTTTACAGTCAATATCGTGGCCATCGCTCGCATCTGGCAACAAGCGAATGCTTTTTGCCTTGGTGCCTACTTTGATAACGATGGATGAGCCTTTAACTTTTAAGTCTTTGATGACGGTCACGGCATCGCCATCTTGTAGCTCGTTGCCGACAGCATCGCGAATGACCGCGTCTTGCGCCTCTGCCTCAGCCGCGTCAGTCTCAGCTGCCGTCCATTCATGAGCACACATAGGGCATACCAGTAACGCACCATCTTCGTACGTATATTCAGCATCACATTTTGGACAATTGGGTAAGCTCATTATTTCCTCGGCAGCCATCATCATGTAGGTTTATTCTAGACTTAGCCTAGACCCCAGACTAGAGATAACATTG
>NZ_JBPYDC010000067.1:0-2259 GCF_051847575.1 Psychrobacter sp. 1U2 | reverse complement strand
AGCGATGGAAAACCCATAGATACTGAGCATACACAAATGAGTGATGAGCCAGTTGAGATAGAAGACGGCGTAGAAAATCAACCTGCAGCCAGTTTCTAATCACAGCAATTATTCAAGCTTGGTTTGTTTTCAACTTTATTGCTTTTTATAGTTACTATATTTAATAGAGCGTTTTTACTTGTCGTTTTTATCTTATTAAAATAGGTGTATTGGCTATTACTGACCACTCCAAACGAGTCAATGTGTCAATATTTCAGTACGCACTAATACAGTCGGTAGTTTATTATGCACCAAAGCCATGCTTACGATGTCGCATCTCACACAGATACTGTATCTCCATTAGAGTCAGACGCTGTCTTAAAGGATTCAAACGATGTTACTGGCGATTATTTAGCCAATCAGCGTCAAGTGGCACAATTGCTTGTTCAATTAAATCAAATCGTGCTTGATAAGCCGCAAGTGGTCAAGCTGGCACTGAGCTGTGTGCTGGCAGGTGGACACCTGCTCTTACAAGATCTACCTGGTATGGGCAAAACCACCTTGGCTCAAGGGCTGGCACAGTTACTGGGCTTGTCATACAATCGTGTGCAGTTTACCAATGATATGCTGCCAGCCGATATTCTGGGTATGAGCATTTATAATCAAATTACTCAAAGCTTTGAGTTTCGTAAAGGGGCAATTTTCACTCAGCTATTACTTGCTGATGAAATCAACCGCTCTAGTCCAAAGACCCAAAGTGCGTTACTAGAAGCAATGGAAGAGCATCAAGTCACCCAAGATGGGCAGACTTACCGTTTACCTCAACCGTTCTTCGTCATAGCTACCCAAAATCCCATGCAACAAGCAGGTGTCTATCCTTTACCTGAGTCCCAGTTGGACCGATTTTTGATGTGCCTATCGCTTGGGTATCCTTCACCAGCTGCCGAGCGAGAGTTACTACGGGGCCAAGATCGTCGTAAGTTACTTGCAAGCTTACAGGCGGTGCTTGAGACAGATGCTGTATTACTTGCACGCCAAAGTGTTCAACAGGTATATGTAGCAGATGTCGTATTGGATTATCTACAGCGATTGGTTGCAAAGACTCGAGTTAGCCAAGAATACCATGGACTGTCACCTCGCGGTGTATTGTCGCTACAGCGTGCCGCTCAGGCTCATGCCTATGTCTCAGGTCACCAAGAGGTCACACCAGAGGACATTCAAGCTGTTTTTGCTGCGGTTACAGATCATAGGTTAGGCCAACGATTTGTGCCATCGCACATCGTTGGCGGGCAAGGCTCACAGACTATTGCTCAGCGAATTATGCATGAGGTACCAGTAATTGTTTAAACTAAGGTTTGAGCGCACGCTATAGTGTAACCATAATGATAAGACAGTTATGACTTTATTACCACGTACCTTATTACCACGTACTTTGACTCAGCCAATAACGCAAGCCTTGGCGCGCTGGTTTGCCAAACGTGCTCCTAAAAGTGACAGTGCTACTCTTAATTTGCGCAACGTCTATATTTTTTTCCGACGTGAAGGGCTACTTTTTGCCATACTATTGATAATTACCTTTATTGCTGGTATCAATTACGGTAATAACTTGGTTTTGGGGCTTTGTTTTTACCTTATTAGTATATGGCTGATTAGCTTTCATGTGACCTTTTTGCACATATCTGGCCTGCATGTTCAATTGTTAGAAGTCACTATGGCAGAAGTAGGGGCGCCAGTCTGGGTGACCCTGCAAGTGCGTAGTGAGAGTCGCCAACCAAGACGACAATTGATGTTTAGGTTTGAGCAACATCAATTGGACAATCAAGAAAATAGCGAGCATGAATATAAGCGCAACAGCAAGCGTAGCCGTAAATTGCTCAACAACGATCCCAAGCTGCAGGTACTGCTACCACGCGTACAAGATGAACAAATTATTCGTTTACCTATTATGACCTATAAACGTGGTCAGCTTGAGCTTCCTAAATTAACAGTCAGTACGGTTTATCCACTTGGTATTATGCGTGCCTGGTCGTACATCTATTTTGCGCGTACTGCTTGGGTCTATCCAAAACCATTGGCTTTTGACTGGCAGACGCAATATGTAACTGCAAGTTTAGACGACTTGCCGACAGGTGGGCAATATAGTCAGCACATTCAAGGCCAAGACGATTTTGAACGTCTTGATAGTTATATTGAAGGTGAATCACTAGCCAGAGTCTCGTGGGCGCATGTGGCACGTGGGCAGGGGATGCTTACCAAGCATTTTGCCGATTCTATCGGTCA
>NZ_JBPYDC010000066.1:0-2266 GCF_051847575.1 Psychrobacter sp. 1U2 | reverse complement strand
CTACTTAAAGAACTTAAACCTGATGTAGTACAGACTTGGATGTATCATGCTGACTTTTTAGGAGGTCTAGCTGCAAAGAGTGTAGGTGTTGATAATATTATTTGGGGCATCCGTACTACAGATGTATCTCAAGGTGCTTCCAAGCAAACAGTTTATCTTAGTAAGTTATGTGCAAAACTGTCTCACTACGTCCCTGATTCTATCGTTTGTGCGGCTCATGTATCAAAAGACTATCATATAGGTATTGGTTACGATAAGTCTAAGATGGTTGTTATTCCTAACGGTTTTGATGTGGAGGCATTTTCTTCTACAGAAGAAGATGGACTTAATGTTCGTAAGCAATTTGACTTGTCCTCTGATGATATCGTCATTGGATCAGTAGGTAGGTTTAATCCAGTCAAAAATCAAAAGCTTTTTGTAGAGGTTGCTTCCACATTAATAAAAGACTTTCCAGATTTGAAGTTTATGTTAGTAGGCAGAGACAATGATGCGAAGAATAAAGAGCTAATGTCTTGGATTGAACAGTACAACCTTTTAGATAGTTTCAGACTGCTGGGTCAGAGGGATGATGTACCTAAATGTCTAAAAGCTATGGATATTTTCTGTTTACATTCCAAAACTGAAGGATTTCCGAATGTAGTAGGAGAAGCTATATTATCAGACACTACATGTGTAGCAACTAGTGTAGGAGATGTCAAAGTACTTCTAGATGAGGAGTCTATTGCTACAAGTAATGATGTAGTCGGCATCAGTAACGTTATAGAGAGTTACCTCACGTATCCAAAAGATAAGTTATTGAGAAAAGCTATTAAGAATAAAAACGAAGTTATTACTAAATATTCTATGGATGTGGTTATAGACGAGTATCATACTTTATATTTAAAAAAAATTAATAAATAACAGTTATTATTAGATATGTAGCGTAAGCCACGAACTAATAATAACTATTGAAACTAAGGTTATGTATTATGATAAATTTACGTAAACGCGTATTTTGGCTGAAGGATAGAATGACTGGTGGTAATGTTAAGGCACACTATAACGATATAAAGACTAGTATTGATAGTCCCATTTATACTCAAAGTCTTGATAATCTTCTAAGTCATACAATTAAAAAATGTGCATTTTATAGTCATTTAGACCCTAATACAAAAATTGAAGATTTTCCTGTTATAAACAAAAACATAATTAAAGACAACCTCGATGCTATGTTGGTAAAGGGCAGTCAATTAGAAAAATTACATTCAATGTCTACGAGTGGTTCTACTGGAACTCCATTTAAGTCTTATCAAAATAAAGAGAAGCGTCATAGAGTTCTAGCTGAAATCATATATTTTAATCAATTAGCAGATCAAGAATTAGGTGATAAGTTCGTTTTCTTTAGAGTTTGGAATAAGCATAATAAGAAGAGTTTTCTTGCTAAATTCATGCAGAATATCGTATGTATAGACATTTTGAAACTAAATGACGACACTTTTAAAAAAGCAATTAGAATGTTTAAGAATGACAAAGCTTTAACCTCTTGTCTAGGTTATGCAACTACATATGAACATTTACTACGTTACATGATTAAAAATAATATAGATATTAAGCCAGCAGGTCTCAAGTCTATTATAACAAGCTCGGAAGTAATGCCTTTAGATATTAAGATAAAGTTTAAAGAAAAATTGAAGTGCAATATATATGACAGATATTCAAATCAAGAGAATGGCATACTTGCACAGTCAACTGATTGTAGTGACTTGTTTTTGGTAAACCATCCAAGCTATTTAATTGAAATACTTAAAGAGGATAACGATCAGTTCGCTGCCAATGGTGAGATAGGACGAATAGTTGTAACTGA
The DNA here is from genome assembly GCF_051847575.1 of Psychrobacter sp. 1U2. Lineage (NCBI taxonomy): Bacteria > Pseudomonadati > Pseudomonadota > Gammaproteobacteria > Moraxellales > Moraxellaceae > Psychrobacter > Psychrobacter sp. 1U2. The sequence goes on along the minus strand of NZ_JBPYDC010000066.1, from coordinate 423 downwards.
TCTTTTTAATTATACAATGCCCTATATAAGATATGATACGGGCGATTTAGCTATTAAAATTGGTGACCAACAGTTTTGTAAACACATTAGTTCTGTGCAAGGTAGGAAAGCGGATGTCTTTTATAATACTCAAGGTGAGATGCTGACTCCACATTCTATAACAAACTATATGTGGGAATTCGACAAAATTAGTCAATATCAGTTTATTCAAGAAGCAGAGAAGGACTATATTTTAAAAGTCTCAGGCGCCAAAGATATCTATGATGAGACCGATTTTATAAGCGTGCTTAAACCTGTTTTAGGTAGTGATGCTAATATGAAAATTGAATTTGTTGATACAATACCTGTATTAAGCTCAGGGAAATATAAGAAGAATATTTGTCTATACGATCCTGAAAATAGATATGATAAGTAATTCTATCA
>NZ_JBPYDC010000065.1:0-2288 GCF_051847575.1 Psychrobacter sp. 1U2 | reverse complement strand
CCATATTTAAAACTTAGTTTTAATACAAAAGTTTCAACCTCAAGTATTAGTTTACTTGAGGTTTTTTTGTGTCTGAATTTTCTCTTAAAGCCTTTATCTATAAAGGTCGGTTATTCTGTGTGTATCAACCTATAAGAAGTAGTCTACTCTTTAATAAAATATTCGCGATAAGTTTATATTTTTATTATACTTTCAAAATTAATGATCACCTACTAACGGTAAGAACAAAGCATCGGCTCTAGCGGCGCTAACACTGGTAGCATAGGGTGGCCTGATCGCTTATGTGATTTTGACTCTATCTTCTCTTATATTGGAAGCTGACGCATGGCAGGTGGTGACATTTATGCAGGCATCACTTAAGTCTTGGCTGTCGCTTAAATCTATTGTCTATATCTCAACGCTGATTGGCTTTGAACTGTAGGCGCACCTGCTGGCGCAAAATATGGCTTCAAAGGTTGCATCATTTGCCTTGTTGGTGTCTGTATCCGGTATGGCAAACTCAGTGCTGCTTATGAGAGAAGTTGTAACGTGGTGAAAGATCCGGCTATAGTGCTGATTTTATCTTGGCTTGTGCTGGCAAATGTGAAGATAGGGGTAGATACAAAGTCTGCTACTAACTAAATCGTGTTAACACTCTGTCTTTTAGATAAGGTATAGTTTTAAACAATACATCAAGACAAGCATATTCCTCAAACATTAGCTTGTTTGAGGTTTTTTGTATTTGATGACTTGCTATTAAATAGGGGAGTATTACTGTGGCATACTTCACTAGAAACGATATTAATATTCTTTATCTATCATAGGCTTACAATGAAAAATTATATTCTAGAAATAGAATACTGTATAAAGTAGAGTATTGTATAGTCTACAAGTTAGAATTCATTAAACTGTAATTTACGTATTCTTTAATAGATTCAGCTTGCGTTGTCTTTACGAGAGAGTTATGGTTGTTATATAGCTGATACTAAATAAAATAAATACGCTGTATCTTTATACGATAATGGGATAAGTTTTTTAAGCGCTGTCTTTGTTAGGCAGTGCTATAAAAAGTTATTCTAATATCATTATATTTTTATTTTAAACGAATGATATATAGTTTATACACCGTTCTCAGGCTGTATAGTCAGTCCACTATAAAATGAATACAGTGTAAGTGACTGGGGTAGATTTTACATAGCTTCTGGCTGTAACGACACCGCAAGCAAGTAACATGCGCACCAGTAACAGGTTATGATGTTTGTACTTTTTTTATTTAAGGATAGCTACACTCAAATATATTCATATGAGAGAATAAATTTGAGTATATGGTAATCGTTATTGCTTCATTTGATAGAAGTCTTCTAATCAAATGAGCTTAAGATAATTATCAAAATTTTAAATTCAATGTCGAACCTATTCGGCAATGAACCAATGATCCATGCTTTTGTAACATCAAAATAAACAGCTGTAATAAATATTTAGCTAATGGAGAAATTGAGATGACTAAAAAAGACAAACTTACCTCAGATAAAAAGTATCCTAAATCTACAGAATACAAAGGACGTAAAATTAAGTTTTCTGATCTTTCAAGCTCTGAATTACAAAGCTCTGAATTACATGATAAAAAAGCACATGAAGTTGAGAAACGTGCTGGTCTACATGATAAAAGAGCACTTGAAGTCGAAAAACGCGTTGACCACAGCCAAAAGCACTTACGAAAATTAAAAGTTGAAGTTGATGAAAAAGAATTTGAAGTTGTAGAGCTGCAAGAAGGAGTATTTGAGTCTGGCCTATTACCATATTCTTCATACGAATCACCAGTTGAATTGGCACAAGACGTGATTAATTACGTATCAGAGTTTAAAAAATAACGCCTCTTAAATATACAGTTTGTTCAAATTCACACTGCCTGGACGTTTGCTTCTAGTCACTAATGCCTAGCATTTGTTTCCAAGCATATTAAAAAGGAATTTTCACTCATGACTTGTAGAAAAAATGTGAATGCTCTGACGACAGAAGAAAAGGCCGCTTTCATTACCGCTATTAAGCTTATGAAAGCGGAAGAGTACGTATATGTTGACAATCCAAACGATCCCGCACATGTACGTGATAGATATCCTAATATAACCAATACTTATGATAAGTATGTACTCGATCATCATATCGGTATGTATACAGGAACCCCAGGGGGCTGGGGAAGCAATTTTTTAACTCGCAATGCAGTGTACCGTGGTCCAGCGTTTTTACCATGGCAACGTGAGTTTATACGCCGTTTTGAGCTGGACTTGGATAGATTGGTGCCGGGGGTG
>NZ_JBPYDC010000064.1:0-2337 GCF_051847575.1 Psychrobacter sp. 1U2 | reverse complement strand
TTTTGACGCATGTTTGGCGCGGTCATAATACTGCCGTTCGACGCCAGCGGATTGCCGCCGATAATGAGCATGTATTGGGTACGATTGACGTCGGGCACAGGAATGCGCAGCATATGCCCAAATAGATGCATACTGACGATGTGGTGTGGTAGTTGGTCGATGGAAGTCGCAGAAAAGCGACTGCGCGTCTTTATACTACTAAGTAAATGCTTAATGGTCAGCATGCCGCCTAGGTTATGGACGTTTGGATTGCCTAAATAAATACCAAGGGCGTTTTTACCATGTTTTTTCTGTACCGACTGAATGCCAGCAGCAACTTTATCTAGCGCCTCAGACCAGCCAATCTCTTTCCAACCGTGAGTAGTTCTCTCAACGGGCTGACGCAGACGATCATTGTCTTCATGCAAGTCTTGTAAGGCAGTCGCTTTTGGGCAAATATAACCTTGGGAGAATGGGTCGTCTTTATCGCCTTTAATCGATAACACTTTTTCACCATCGTGCTTAATGACGATACCGCACATCGCTTCGCATAAATTGCAGGTTCTAAAATGGGTTTGCTCATTCGTCTTGGTTTGCTCGTTACTCATGGCACGCTCCTTGTGATTTTCCTACCGTCAACTCTATACCTATAATCAACTCTATATAAGTCAAATACGATATCAGGTTTATTCAACGTACTTTTGTACACATTTTTTGTGTTTACGCTCTCTTGAACTGACTATATAAATTTCGTTCTATCATATTTATAGCTTCAATTATTTTTAACGCAAGAGCACACTCTAGTAGTTATTGTAGCTATTGTTATAACAATAAGATTATATCTATTTAAGCGGCAGCTCTATAAATGAATATTTAACAAAGCATATTTATTTGGCTAATATGTCTTTAATCAAATCGCATATCTCAGCTCATGCGTTTAAAAACTATTTATTGTACTTACGCAATCTAAAGAAAAATCATGAACTCTTTACATAGATAAGGGGCTTCTAACAAAGGTATGCAGACAACCATAATGAAGTAACACTCTAAACATTGCATATACAGACAATGCAATTGTTAGCACCTATATTAGATATCACCAGTTGGCTTGTTGGTATCTACCAATGACAACTGTACGACGAATAAAATATTAAATAAAGACAGATGGAATGATTGTCTCAAAAATTAATTCAACAACAACAGAAGGAATATAATAATGAATGAACATACTCTAAAAGGCGAATGGAACCAAATGAAAGGCGCTGTTAAGCAAAAATGGGGCGATTTGACTGATGACGATCTTACCCATATTGAAGGCAGCCGTGATAAATTGGTCGGCCGTGTACAAGAGCGCTATGGTCATAGTAAAGATGACGCTGAACGCGAAGTAGACGATTGGCGCCGCGAACACAAATACTAAGATATTTTTTTACTAAAGAGTAGATAAATAGTATTTAAAGTATCTTAATCAGAAAATAAAAAACCGCATCAACGTTATGCGGTTTTTTAATGGTCAATAGCTTATGTACTGTCCAACCAATCTGCTTAATAAACTCGTTGAGAGACGTACTTAATAGACCAGAAAAATAATTTCTGATTGTAGTTCTGTTTTGCTTTTAGCCCGTTTATCTCATTGCCCAGTAAGTTAAAAAATTCTTTACTATAGCTATACTCTAGTAAAATGGAATTTTCTTAACCGTTAGACACGATAAAACCGCATAGCAATTTATTGTTATGCGGTTTTATTGTTAACTATCCATGTTACCTATCACGACTGACTGTTATACATCCTTGCATAATATTCAGTATGTTGTGATACTAGGCATCCTGCCCTTTTTACTACGACTATCACAGCATATACTGCTGCTCTCAGCAAAGGTTATATATCCTTACTCCACTTATTATTATCTTCCTGATGCTAACAAGTGAATCATTATCCTTAATGCGGTCAACTCAATCCTTGAGTCATACTCCCTAATGCCGTGTGACTATAGTGTCAAATTATTGCTTTCATGTTAAGTCGCGTAAGCGTCATTGCTTGTAAGCATATGCTTACACAGCGATTCTGCATATTCCTTATAATAGCTCGCTATACCCTGCAGTATAACCAAGATTAAATCAGTATCTCACCGATGATGCCCACTAAAAACCCGAGACAAGCGCCCAATGATGTCAAATAATGATGATCAAGTTTACTCTCAGGAATAAGATCTTGAATGAGCAGATATAAAATACCGCCACTAGCAAATATCATCAGATGGGCAGTCAAATCTGGATATGAGCTCAGTAAATAGTGACCGATGAGCGCTGAGATAATACCAAAAAAGCTTAAACCAAAAAATATCAATAAGGTTTTTT
>NZ_JBPYDC010000063.1:0-2349 GCF_051847575.1 Psychrobacter sp. 1U2 | reverse complement strand
ATATACCCGCTGCCGATCACTGGGCAGTTACCTATCGTCGCGGCGTATTGCTGCTACGCTATTTAGGCGTAGAGCGTAACGAAGCGTGGGAGTTATTCCAGCAAGCGCGAGAAGTGCTACGTCCGCGATTGACCGGACACAACGCTATCACACCACGAATTTGGTTGACTTAACGATTGATGCCCAAGCATTTGCTTGGGGGCTGCCAAACGCTTTTATCTGTCTATTTATTAATAATTAATAACATAAGCCTTCTAATGACATAGGCTTTTAATAAAACAATAACGATAACCATAATATAAGAAGGAGTCAGCGATGGAATTAACGCCAAGAGACAAAGATAAATTGCTATTGTTTACCGCAGGGCTACTTGCTGAGCGCCGCAAAGCTAAAGGCCTCAAACTGAATTATCCTGAAGCAATAGCGCTGATCAGTTGCGCCATTATGGAAGGCGCGCGTGAAGGCCGTACCGTGGCAGAGATGATGAGTGCAGGCCGCGAAATCCTTACCCGAGATGACGTCATGGATGGTATCGCTGAGATGATCGAAAGCCTGCAAGTTGAGGCAACCTTTCCCGACGGCACAAAGCTTGTGACCGTTCATAACCCTATTGTCTGAGGAGACTTGCTATGATTCCTGGTGAATATCAGCTAAAGAGCGATGACATTGAGTTATGTGTCGATCGTGAACCTATCACTATCAACGTCGCAAACACGGGTGACCGTCCTATCCAAGTCGGCTCTCACTATCACTTTGCCGAGACCAACGCAGCTCTAGATTTCGACCGAAAAAAAGCTTACGGGCACCGCTTGGCAATTGCGGCAGGTATGGCGATACGTTTTGAGCCGGGTCAACACCGTGATGTACCCTTAATTCCTTTTTCAGGCTTACGCCATATTTATGGTTTCCGTGGTGAGGTAATGGGTCCCTTAGATCAGGATCAGGGTCAGAACCAAAACTCAGACTCAGGAGCGAACTTATGAAAATTACTCGCCAAGCTTATGCAGATATGTATGGTCCAACGACTGGCGATAGAATTCGTTTAGGCGATACTGAGCTGTGGATTGAGATCGAAAAAGACTACACGCATTATGGTGAAGAGGTTATGTTCGGTGGTGGCAAAGTGATTCGTGATGGTATGGGGCAAAGTCAGCGCTGCGACGATGCCGTGATGGATACCGTCATTACCAATGCTATCATTATCGACTGGTGGGGTATCGTGAAAGCCGATGTGGGTCTAAAAAATGGCCACATCGCTGCTATAGGAAAAGCCGGCAACCCTGATACCCAACCTGATGTCGATATCGTCATTGGCCCTGGTACCGAAATTATAGCCGGTGAAGGTCAGATTTTGACGGCAGGTGCTGTCGATACTCATGTGCATTATATTTGTCCGCAGCAGGTGGACGAAGCATTAATGAGTGGCCTAACGACTATGATTGGCGGCGGTACGGGACCAGCGACTGGCTCAATCGCGACCACTCATACCCCAGGTCCCTGGCATCTAGGCAAAATGATGCAAGCCGTGGATGACCTGCCCATTAATATTGGTTTTCTTGGTAAAGGTAGTGCTAGCACGCCAGAAGCGCTGGTGCAACAAGTAGAAGCGGGCGCAATGAGTCTAAAAATCCATGAAGATTGGGGCGCGACTCCAGCCTCTATTAGCAATGCCTTAGATGTGGCCGATCGCTATGATATACAGATTGCTATTCATGCCGATAGCTTAAATGAGTCAGGCTTTGTAGAAGATACAGTAGCGGCGTTTAAAGATCGCTGTATTCATACCTACCATTCTGAAGGTGCTGGTGGTGGTCATGCGCCCGATATTATCGTCGCTTGTAGCCTGCCCAACGTCTTACCATCATCTACCAATCCGACACGCCCTTATACGATTAATACCGTTGATGAGCATCTCGATATGTTGATGGAGTGCCATAATCTAGACCCAAGTATCCCAGAGGACGTCGCCTTTGCCGATTCGCGTATCCGCCGCGAGACTATTGCGGCCGAAGACATCCTCCATGATATGGGGGTGATTTCGATGATTTCATCTGACTCACAAGCGATGGGCCGTATTGGCGAAGTAGTGTGCCGCACTTGGCAAACTGCGCACAAAATGCGCCTACAACGTGGTCTGTTACCAGAAGATGAGGAACGCGGGACGGATAACTTCCGTGTGAAGCGCTACATTGCTAAATACACTATAAATCCAGCCATCACTCATGGCGTTGGTCATGAAGTTGGTTCTATCGAAGTGGATAAGCTGGCAGATTTGGTATTGTGGAAGCCGGGCTTTTTTGGCGTTAAGCCATCAATTATCCTCAAAGGCGGCATGATAGCGGGCGCTGC
>NZ_JBPYDC010000062.1:0-2375 GCF_051847575.1 Psychrobacter sp. 1U2 | reverse complement strand
GCTAGGCCACACCATACAAGTCTTTGCTACTGCGCTTGATGACTCAATCTATTTACTAACGCCACTTTCTATAATAGAGAAAGTTTGATTGTCACAATCAATCTGCGCTTTTACACCTAGGGGTAGGGTAAAAGTCGGGCTACTGTGTCCAAAATCCATCCCTGTTATGATTGGCAAATGACTCAGTCCAGCTTCATTGTAGATCACATCGAGTAACACTTCATCATACTCTCGCCAGAATTTGTTATCTTCAGGACGCCCAAGAATAATTCCTCTAATGCGTTCCATAATGCCGGATGCTACATAATTGCGTAACCAATATCTAAAAAAGGTAGGCGAAGGTTGATCTTCGGAGGTTTCAATAAATAAGATTTTGCCCTGCCAATCTGCAGGACTCACCCATAGAGCCGTATCTTTCATAAACTCTAGTACTTCTATACAACCACCAAGCAGCTCACCAGTTACTTTACCTACAGCTTTTCCTTGTTGTTTACTCTGACCATTTAACCAACGCCATCCTCGGCTTTGGGTCATCATGCGTTTTTTAGTCGCAAGTTCAGAGTTTTCCCATTCGAGCCACTCACTTGTCCAAACGGTACTTGGCTGAATCTGCCCAACAGGTCTACTAGAAAATAGAGTGCGTTTAATATCTTCAATGACATAGTCATGCATACCGCCATTTTCAGCAAAACCAACCAATAGACTGGTGCCATAAAACGAGGTAACACCTGCTTTGTAAAACATAAAATGGGTTATGGTAGAGTCTGAGAAACCTAAAAATATTTTTGGGTTTTTCTGAATTAAGTCGAAGTCAATATAAGGTAATAGGCGAATACTATCTGATCCGCCAATATTAGAAATGATGGCTTTTACATTGGGATTAGTCAGCGCTTCATGTAGGTCATCTGCTCTCGCCTGTGGATTTTCTTGTAACCATTTAGCAGGCTTTAGGGTGTTGTGCATTTCGATGACATTCACGCCAAAGGTATCTTGAAATTGCTGTTTGCCAGCTTGATAACGATGCGGAAGCTCACTTGCTCCCCCCCAAGAGAGGGATACGGTAGCGACAGTATCTCCTTTATTTAATTTGGCTGGTTTTATCATCTAAAACTCTTATTTGATTAAGTATTTCAGGTAGGCTGTTCGCACCCTATTTTTTAAGTAATATCTATAAACTTCTCACCACATACCCCATACAAGGCGCCTCTGCAATCCACTTTGCCAACAGCGCCTTATCACTGGCAATACCCGCATCCAATGGTAAAAACACTGCGCTACCAGAGCCAGTCATTCGTGCTGTGCCTGATGCCACTTTTTCTAAACTTTTCAAATAATCTAATGCTTCATCAACCGCGGGCGCAAGGCTGGTGACGACTGGAGTAAAAACATTGTGATAGGGTGCAGTTAAGTGTTGCAGATAATTGTCAAACTGATTTTCAATCGTTTGTATTGAGAGTGGTGTGATATCACGCTGTAACTTAGGATGCGCAAAGAGTGTTGCCGTATTGATGTGAGCATTTGGTGTTAGGATTAGATAGTGCTGTTTCGGTAAATTAATGGCGGTCAATTCTGCGCCAATACCCATAGCGATAGCGTCTTGCCCAAAAATAAATATTGGCACATCTGCACCAATCGTCGCACCGATTTTTATCAGCTCATCTTGAGTGAAGTTAAATCGCCAAATCTCATTTAATGTTAATAAGGTAGTTGCGGCATTAGAAGAGCCGCCGCCTAAACCTGCACCCATCGGCAAACGCTTGTCTAAACCAATACATACTTGCGGTAGCTGCTTGGGTAGTTTTTTTGACTGCAAAGTCGCAGCCAATAAAGCATGAGCGGCTTTAACAATTAAATTATCTTCTATAACACTAGTAATAGTATCTGCACCAGACAAGGTCAACAGTTGACGACAGATCTTACTTACATCTTGACCATTAATCGTAACTACCGTGTCTGCAACTAAGAAATGCAAATAGTCGCCCCAATTAAGTAGGCGAAAAACCGTTTGCAAATTATGATAGTTATCTGCACGCTTACCTATAATATGCAAAAATAAATTTATCTTGGCAGGAGATAAGCGTGTTATAGACGCTTTTGAAGTCAAGGAATTATCGGTCGTCATTGGTTATATTTATCAGCTGTTTTGGTGATTAATGGTCATGATGACTTTGTGGCCTTTTGGCTGCACAGCGCTAATCTTAGCAGGCAGTTTATCTGTACCCTTGTAAGTAAAGCTTGCCGTCCATTGACCATTAACTGAGCTTATGAGTCGACCTTGCGCATCAAGCTGTGGGGTGCTGTCTGAAGGTGCTGAGCGCCCTGATATCCAATACGGCATTTGTGAGATAGGCGCTTGCCAGCCAGTGGCTTTTTGT
>NZ_JBPYDC010000061.1:0-2378 GCF_051847575.1 Psychrobacter sp. 1U2 | reverse complement strand
GACGCCGCGGGCTTGAGATTGAGCTACCGCCATTACAACTGGCTAAAACGCTTGGCGCTCTTTTTGAAGATATTGCCGATACATGATGGCTATTTTCAAGAGTCCTATAAAATAACCAGACGTACTAATCTTGTCTTCATACGTAAATTTTTAACCCATTATAAGGACGTATTCATGCCGCATTTAACTATCCAAGCATCTCCCAATGTCAGTATCTCTCACGAAGAGTCGTTACTCAAATCTTTAAATAAAGTATTATGGGATAGTGGTCATTTTGGTAAGCCAACTGATATTAAAGCGCGAATAATCCCTATCGATACGTTTTTGGTTGGAGTTGAGAATGATGAGCAAGCATATGGTTTTATCTATGCACATTTAAACTTGATGCCAGGTCGTGACAGTGGTGTCCGTGAGCAATTGGCACAGCTATTGGTGGCTACGATAGAGGATACATTAGGCGAGGAGCAATCGGGGCGAGCATCGCTACAAGTATGCGTAGAAGTGGAGGAGATCAGTCCTATTTATCAAAAAAAGCTGCTCGGTAGCTAGCATTGGTTTTTAACTGAAAGTATTTTTAACTGAAAGCTTTTTAACCTTTATGTCATTTGAAATCATACTTGCTTATTTAATTACTTAATTATAAAAAAAGCGCCCAGCTATTGAAAGTTGGGCGCTTTTTACTTTTCTTAAGTTCAATTAAGCTTAGGTGCTACTTAAGATTAGTCTAAAAAGGCAAAGTTCTCGATATCCATCGCCGTCATACTTTCACTTGGTGCAACCATACTCTCAGCATGTCCTGATGTACGTGGCAAGATTTTGTCAAAATAAAACTCTGCCGTTTGGACTTTGGCTTTATAAAACTCTGGTGACTCAGTACCCCCATTTTTAAGCTTGTCATAAGCGACTGCTGCCATACGCGCCCAGTGATAGCCCATCATTATGTAGCCTGAATACATCAAAAAGTCTTCTGAGGCCGCTGAGATCACTTCACGGTCTTTACGTGCCATGAGCATCAAACGTACCGTAAGCGTGTTCCACTCGGCACATAGTTTAGTCAATGCCCAAACAAACTTACGCATGTCTTTATCGAGTGCATACTCGCCACACCATTTCATAATGCTTGACGTATAGTCACGGATGATTTTGCCTTTAGACTGCAAGATAACCTTACGGCCTAACAAATCAAGCGCCTGTACGCCAGTCGTGCCTTCATACAATGTAGCGATACGGGCATCACGAGCGATGAGCTCCATACCCCATTCTTTGATATAGCCGTGACCACCGTAGATTTGCTGACCATGCTTAGCTGCTTCGATACCTAGTTCGGTCAAAAAGCCTTTTAGGATTGGCGTATAAAAGCCTAGTTTATCGTCCCATTTTTCAAACTCATCATCATCACCATTAGCAACGCCTTGTGCCATCTTATCCGCATAACGCGCTGAGTGATAAATCATCGAACGTCCACCTTCGGCAAAGGCTTTTTGCGTCAGCAGCATCCGGCGTACATCCGCATGGTGAATGATGGCATCCGCTACTTTTTCAGGGTCTTTGGTCCCTGATAGGGCACGCATAGAGCGACGCTCCTTGGCATAGGGTAGGGCATTTTGAAATGACAGCTCGGTATGGGCCAGACCTTGAATACCCGTACCAATACGGGCCGTATTCATAAAGGTAAACATCGCTTTGAGGCCTTTATTTGGCTCACCAATTAAATAGCCAACAGCATCATCAAAGTTCAATACACAAGTTGATGAAGAGCTGATGCCCATTTTGTGTTCGATAGAACCACAAGTGACGCCATTGCGCTCGCCCACTTCACCATCATCATTAGGAAGGAATTTTGGTACGATGAATAATGAGATACCGCGGGTGCCTTCAGGTGCGCCAGGTAAGCGTGCTAGTACGATATGAATGATGTTTTCAGTCAAATCGTGTTCACCGCTTGAGATGAAAATTTTAGTACCGCTAATCTTATAACTGTCGTCCTCTTGCGGGATTGCTTTTGATTTGACTTGTCCCAAATCTGTACCGCATTGTGGCTCAGTTAGGCACATCGTACCTGCCCATGAGCCGTCAACCAATTTATGTAAATAAGTCTCTTTTTGCTCGTCAGTACCATATTGCATTAGCGTATTGATGCAACCTGTTGAGAGGCCAGGATACATTGCCCAAGGCCAGTTGGCTGTACCAATCATCTCAGCTTTAATCAGGTTAATAGACATGGGCAGGTTCATACCGCCGTATTCTTCAGGGTATGAAATGCCTTGCCAGCCGCCCTCAACAAACTGATTATAAGCTTCCTTAAAGCCTTTAGGAGTTGTCACGACGCCGTTTTCAAAATGACAACCTTCTGCATCAGCAGGCTGATAAAGAGGGGC
>NZ_JBPYDC010000060.1:0-2387 GCF_051847575.1 Psychrobacter sp. 1U2 | reverse complement strand
CCATAGGCGTAGACCGGTTTGCCAAGCTCCATAAAGGCGTCTTTGCTCTTCCAATCTGGCTGCGCGATGATGCCGACGCGAAAGCCTTGCGATTCTAATAATCGCCCGATAATTGCCATACCAAAGCTTGGATGATCGACATAGGCATCACCTGAGATGATAATCACATCGCACGCATCCCAGCCCAGCGTGTCCATCTCAGCACGCGTCATCGGCAAATAAGGCGCAGGCTCATAGCAGCTTGCCCAATGCTTATCGTAGTCATATAGTGGCTTGACGCCTTGTTTGAAGGCGGTGCGAGCGATGGTATCGGCAGACATGAGGTGACCCTATTAATAGCGTGTTGGCAATCGCGACAGATGGACAATGTATTGCCGCAGTCGCTGATGCATAAAAAGGCGCTCATCTTACCATGAATTGCACTCATGGTGTGAATGCTGATTTATAGTAAGTCTTCGATAAGTGATTGATAGCATAAGGTAAAATGATGGATTAAATGGGGTATAGTGAACCATAAAGGCCTATTTTATTGATAGTGCGGTTTACTTAATGGAATCGAAAATGCTCTCGATGATTTTACTTGTGTACTTTATGCCAGTTGTCGTGCTTATTTATCTAATAACGACGGTTTATTATTATCAAAAAGGTCGTTTTTGCCGCAAATTCTTTACTTATAAATATTTAATGATAGCGATGCTGGTGCCCATAGCGGGCATGGCGCTGATCACTTTTGAATATTGGATAAATATGACGCATGGCGGCATTCATGTCGGTACATGGTTGTCTGTCTTATTTGTTTACGCCTTTATAGCGATTATTTTTGCCATCCCTTTTCTGCTATATCTGATAACGCCAAACAAGCAGCCTTAGCATATGGATCAATCTAAATAAATCTTCGTGCCACTTTTGGTAAAGTTCATCACAAACTGACTTTTAAAGTTGCGCACGTTGTTCTCATACGTCAGTAGATTGCGCGTAAATTGATGATAATCGCTCATGTTTTTGGCACTCACCATCAGCATAAAGTCGGCATCGCCCGACACCTCATAGCAGCTCATCACTTGCGCCTGCGCGTTCATTAAGCGCTCAAATCGGTGCTGCATCGAGTTATTTGAGCGCGCCATCTCAACCATCACAATCGCCGTCAAACTATAGCCGACCTTATTAGGATCTACGATGGCGACTTGCTTGGTGATCACGCCTGTGTCTGTCAGTGTTTGAATGCGGCGCTGGGCGGTAGCGATGGACACATGGACGTGTTCGGCGATCGTCTTTAGCGGCAGCGTGGCATCGTCTTGAAGGAGGTTTAAAATGGCTTTGTCGGTGGCGTCTAAAGACTGGCTCATAGGATCATACTCTGTTAAATCGTAATGGTTATTAGCGCATGCTTAAATCATAAATATGAAAAATGTAGTTATTATCACTATTATAGAGGATATGATAATAAGTATAGAAAATATCGAAAATTATGATAAATAAAGTTATAAACGAGGTTTTATAGAGATTTTTTATTGGAGGACGTCTGTATGATAGTCGTTAACCATTTCAGAGTGGTTAACCGATAAACCCTATAACCGATCTTCTTCTACTCACTCGCTAAATCAAGGTGCTTTTATGTCAACGTCTACTTTATCCGGTGCGCTTCACGCGACCTTGTCACGGCTGCCGATGCCTGCGGTATGGGCGTCGGGTAGCGCACAGGAGCGAACGCTGATGATGGGCGCAGCATTAGCTATTTTATCCAATGTTTTATTTGGGGTGCTATATGCTTACAGTAGCTTTTTGGCACCATTATCAGGTACGCAGGTATTTATCTGGCGCATGCTGGCGATGTGGGCGGCACTGGTTGGTTTTTTAACTTTTAGCGGTCAGCTGACAGGGCACATTGATAAATTAAAATCGCTTGGCAGCCTCAAGCAATGGGCGTGGCTATTATTGCCAACGCCAATATTTTTAAGTCAGTTTTGGCTATTTATGTGGGCACCGGTCAATGGCCAAGGCGTACAAACCGCGATGGGATATTTTTTATTTCCGCTTATGATGGTGGTGTTTGGCTGTGTCTTATTTGGTGAAAAATTAAGCCGCTTGCAGTGGCTAGCGGTGGGCTTTGCCGCGTTAGGCGTTGGCAGTGAAATCATTCGCACCCAAAGCATCTCATGGGCAACCCTTTGGGTGTGCGGCACGTATCCGTTATATTATATTTTGCGCCGCTTGCAGGGGGTTGGTGCGGTTACTGGGCTTTTGGTAGATTTGACGATATTTGCGCCATTTGCTTTGGGGTATTTATTTTTTATGGCGCCGGATAGCTTAAGTTTGGTTGGCGGCTCGGGCTTTTTTATTATGATGCTGATTGGCTTGGGTGTTTTAAGCGTGCTGGCGATGAAAAC
>NZ_JBPYDC010000059.1:0-2398 GCF_051847575.1 Psychrobacter sp. 1U2 | reverse complement strand
CATCTCAAACGATGCTTGGTTTGGTACGTCGGCAGGTCCATTGCAGCATCTACAAATGGTACAAATGCGGGCGTTAGAAAATGGCCGCTGGTTTATGCGAGCCACCAACACAGGTGTGACTGCTATCATCGATCATAAAGGCCGTATCGTTGAGCGCGCACCGCAGTTTGAGCGCACCGTATTACGAGGTGATGTGCAAGCGCGGGTTGGCAATACACCATTTATGCGTTTTGGTAATTATCCAATTTTATTCATCATTGCGCTATTATTACTGCTGAGCTACCTTGGCAAACGCGCCGCCGCTCGTGCTCGTCTTGGTAAATAAAAAGGACATCGTCAATGGCTTATAAGCAGGTACTAAATAATAATTCCTTCAAATAGTTAAGGGTTTTAACACATTGGTACAAATTGCGATATAATAGGCTAAAATTTCAAATATTTTGCGCAAGGTGGATAAGGTATGTCAGAAGATATCGTCAACAACAATCCAAAAAAAGAGTTTATATATGCTTTGGGCGGCATTGCCTTGTTCTTGGGTATTGTCTTACTTATTGGTGTCTCAGCATTCTTGCGTCCAGCAGGTGAGCACATCACAGCTGAAACGACTGAAGCCTCGGCAGCGGCTGATGAAGCAGAAGCGATCGCTGTTGAAGAGCCAGTAGTGACTGATACTGCTGTTGCTACTGCAGAAGCCGCGTCAGCAGACACTGATACCGATGCAGCAGTAGGTGCTGGCGAGAGTGCGACTGAAGCTGCCGCTGATGCTACGGTTACGCCTGCTGAAGACACAAGCGGTGCAGTGGTTAGCGCTGAAGCTGGTACAGCCACTGCTTCTGGCACAGTGAGCCAAGCTGCGGTTGAAGATACCGAACTCACCGCAGAACAAGCTGACGGTGATCTGGAGGCTGGTACAACTGAAGATACGACTACTGCTCAATAAACTAATGAGACTGTTTGATAAAATGGTTAAATACTATCGTTAGTATTTCATGATAGATAGTTAAGTAGTAGCGTTTTTAAAAAGCACCGAGCTATTATTTTTAATAGCTCGGTGCTTTTTTGTCTCATGTTTTCGTAAGTGACTGTTCAATTAATGAACATTCTTTTCCTTTACATATTTGTAATCTGATGAAACAATAACGCGCATTTATGACTGTCTGTCTTACTAGCGATGGACTTGGTCATCTCTATCGTAGTATCGCAAAGGAATAAACTTATGAGCACGGAAGTAAAATCAGAGGTTAGTGCTACTGAGCTAGAAGCACTAGATAATGGGTTTATGGGCCATCCCAAACCGCTGCGCCCTTTATTCTTTACTGAGATGTGGGAGCGGTTCTCTTACTATAGTATCCGTCCGCTGTTGGTATTATTTATGGTGGCGACGGTGGGAAGCGGTGGCTTTGGTTTCGATGAAGTTACCGCTTCTGCTATCTATGGTATTTTTGCAGGCTCTTTGTACTTGGCAGCGGTACCAGGTGGCTGGCTTGCTGATAACTGGCTTGGTCAAGAGCGTGCATTATGGTGGGGCAGTATTATTATCGCGCTTGGCCATTTATGTATCGCGCTCTCCGCAATGTTCGGTATGACATTATTCTTCGTTGGTCTCATCTGTATCGTGTTGGGGTCGGGGTTATTTAAAACCTGTATTTCGGTGATGGTTGGGGCGTTATACTCTAAGGGTGATGTGCGCCGTGACAGTGGCTTTACTCTATTTTATATGGGTATCAATATCGGCGCTTTATTAGCTGCCCTTATCGTTGGGGTATTTAAAGAGCAAGGCATGTGGCATGTCGGCTTTGGGGTTGGTGGACTGGGTATGTTGGTCTCGCTACTCATCTATCGTTTTTCTGCTCAAAAGACATTGACACGCTATGCACAAGCAAAAGGCATCGCTGCTGAGTGGGAGCGCTCAAATGACCGTTTTAACAACATCGGTCGCTGGGTCATAGGATTTGTGGCTTTACTGGTCGCAGTCGTTGTGCTGGTCGCGTCTGGTATAATGCCGTTTGAGCCGCAAATGGTGGCAGAGTATATGACCTATATCATCGCAAGTGTGGTGATACTGTATTTTGCGATTATGTTTATTTCACCAAGGCTGGATAAAACCGATAAGCTGCGTTTGCTGATTTGCTTCATTTTGATTATCGGCTCAACGCTGTTTTGGTCAAGTTTTGAGCAGCAGCCAACATCATTTAATCTATTTGCTGATCGCTATACTGATCTAAACGTTTTGGGTTTTGAGATACCAAGCATTTGGTTCCAGTCACTTAACCCTTTATTTATTCTTCTTTTAGCACCCATCATTAGTATTGTTTGGGTCAAGCTTGGTAACCGAGGTCTTGAGCCAAGTAGTATGGTGAAGTTTGCCCTTGGGATGTTACTCGCTGCGGCAGGCTTT
>NZ_JBPYDC010000058.1:0-2421 GCF_051847575.1 Psychrobacter sp. 1U2 | reverse complement strand
GTCCAAGGCTCGGTGAACTGGGCAAAGAGGGGACAATCAATGCCGCAACAATGGTACAAATAATGGTATAGATGGCAGTAACCCGAAACAAGGCCAACCCTACAAGTACCACAAACGGTAATACTGCATAACCATGTACCAAACCACTTTCGATCAGCTGTCCTTGCAAAACTGTTACTTGACTCAAATCACCACTGACAGTTTGTCCTGAGAAGAACCAGAACAGTATGACCGTCAGTATCCAAGCAGGTACCGTGGTGTACATCATATTGCGAATGTGCTCGAATAAATCAATACCTACGACTGATGAAGCGATGGTACAGGTATCAGATAATGGCGACATTTTATCACCGAAAAACGCCCCTGATACCACAGCGCCAGCAGCGATAGCGACATTGGCATCGAACGCATTACTCATTCCAATAAACGCCACGCCCAAGGTCGCCGCAGTGGTCAAACTGCTGCCCAGTGCAATGCCGATGATCGAGGTAAGTACAAAGGCTGAGATGTAATAAAACTCTGGTGATATCAGCTCAAAGCCAAAATACATCAGTGTCGGTATGGCGCCAGACATCATAAGTGCAGCAACCATCAAACCAATAAAGAAAAACAGATAAATAGCACCGATACCGCGCATTACGCCCGAGGCCATTTGTCCTTGCATGTCATCAAAGCTTAGACCTTTGAATAGTCCAATAGCCAATAGCACACAGATAGCAAGTATCAACGACAAATGAGGTACCCAGCCAAAGCCGATCATGGTGATACCCATAATAGCGATGACAGTGATGGCGATAGTAAATGCGAGTCTAGGTGAAAACTGAGTAAGTATTTGTGGCGGCATCACACATCCTTAAATGACCAATTAAAATTGGTTTGGGGTTGGATTTTAATGTGGTAAGTTTACTAAGTCGCTTTGATTATTACTATACTCATTATTGACCATATAGACTATCTGTCTTGGCTGCCATGATAAAATCATTGCGATGCAGACCTTTAATACTGTGTGACCACCATGTAACCGTCGCTTTGCCCCACTCTACCAATATGCCAGGATGATGACCTTCAGCTTCTGCAATATCTGCAAGCTGATTGGCAAACGCCATAGCGGTGACAAAGTTTTTGAATTTATATTGACGCTGTAGCTGATTGATACCATTGTCTTCAATGAGTGACCAATCAGGTATTTGTTGCAGCAGCTCACGTGCTTCACCTTCCTCGACTGTTGGGGCACCGATACGGCAGGCTTCGCAGCTGGCTTGAGATAATGTTGTCATAGTAAATTCCTTTTATTTTAACTATTAAGTTTTTATTAAATGCACGTCTATGTTGACATGATTGTTTACTTAAACAATCTATGTTGCAGTACTTTTGGTAAAGTCGTTCGTTGATTAAGTAATCGATTATTAAATGATCAACTGGTTTCAACCTGATATGTTGGCTCAAACATGCCAAGTGACATCGCCTGCTTGACCACTCCCATGATATCGCTATTCACGATATCAAATAGCGTATCTAAATCATCAATAACATAGTAGATAGGCTGAATGTGGTCAATACGATAAGGGGTACGTAACACATCTAGCAAATCGAAGGCTCGGTGCTCAGGTTGATGATGGGATTGAGGGTTTGACTGGTTTTGAGTCTCGTTGCTGAGCGCATAAATGGTTTCAGATGGTGAGCTCAAAATACCGCCGCCATAAATTCGGCGGGTATCCTGCGTTTGCCCGACCAAACCAAACTCAATGGTAAACCAATAAAGACGTGCCAAAAATAGCCTTTCTTCTTTACTGGCATTAAGACCAAGCTTGCCATAAGTTTCATTGAAGGTAGCAAAAGCAGGATGAGTCAGTAGCGGACAGTGTCCGACAATCTCATGAAAGATATCCGGCTCTTCGATGTAATCCATGTCATCAAAGCGGCGGATAAAGGTCGCAACAGGGAAGGATTTATTGGCCAAAAGTTTAAAGAACTTACCAAAGCTAATCAAAGCAGGCACCGCGGCTGTTTGCCAACCTGTCGTCGCTTGTAGCACTTCATCGATATCGTGCAATTGCGGGATACGATCTGACGGTAGATTGAGCTTTTTAAGTCCCTCTAGATATTCTGAGCAAGCGCGGTTGGGTGTATGTTTGGCTTGACGCTCGAGCAGCGCTTGCCACATGGCATGCTCATCATCACTGTAGTGAATGTGACCATTGGCATCAGGTTGATGCGAGAGATAGGGTTGTTTGTTTTGGCGTTCCATGCCGATGCTCCTTTTTCCGTATATCCGTTTTATTTGTGTCAGTACTTTAATAACGCTATATGTTCGATACTACAGCGTGAACGATGGCAAGACAAATCGCCTTTTGCCTTGCCATGTTTGTTTGGTGGATAAGTTTACTCTGTTTCGGTTTCTGTCTCAGACTGACCGATAGC
>NZ_JBPYDC010000057.1:0-2483 GCF_051847575.1 Psychrobacter sp. 1U2 | reverse complement strand
ATAAACCATGTCGATGTTATATCGCATAGCGTTTTAAAGTGTCAATATCGACCAGTGTTAATAAACTCTCATGACAACCTTCTAGCTTCAATTTTGGTGCGATATCGAAATCTAGTGCTTCAACCCAGCGTAGCGCACAGATACACCAATAATCACCAGGTTTTAGACCTGGAAAGTTGTATTCTGGCAAAGGCGTGATTAAGTCATTACCACGGCTTGATGAAAAGTTTAAAAACTCACTGGTCATCTTGGCACAAACGGTATGCTGACCAACATCATGATTGCCAGTATGACAAAAACCATTACGATAATAGCCAGTAATAGGATCAAAGCAGCAGCTGGCAAGAGCAGTACCTAATACATTGGTCTGGTTAATAGCAGGGTTAGGGTGGTAGTCAGATGACATAAGGTCTCCGAAATTAAGTGATTGTATAGAATGGGAGTTGATAAATTTTTACCGTAGTTTGTATATTGTTAGTCGTGGTTTTTGTAGGTAAACGAACTGGAATAAATTTGCTGTAATATCTGCAGTTTTAGCAAGCAAAAAATTATACCAGCTGTGCGTGGCTACTAATGTATCGACTTTATCTCGAGATAATTATAGCCTGTCTACTAATAGCCTAAAACATAGGCTAGTGTAACATGGGTCTATTAAAAAGATGTGAACCAAATCATTCATCACGACTTAATAGAGGATGAAAGCGATCATAAACGATCGTTTTGGCTAAGAATAAATCGCCATAATGCAATAATGTATTTATGACTAGATAGAACGTATTGATATGAATTGTGACTAGGCGAACCCCAGTTGCTATGCTAAACTAAAACATAAAGTGCGCTGATCATTTACTATAATTAGCGCATAAAGATACTCGTCTTATCATCCTAACTTATACTTATTACTCACCCTTTTGCGGTTACCTAGTTTGTTTATAAATAATTGGGTCAATGGTGTTGCGTGTTAAAAATGTGTCAAAAACATACAATATTCATCGTTGATGCAAATATAAATCAAACCTTACTATGCCGCGTTTTTTGGTAAGCAATACGCCAAACAAGGATTTATTGTGTCTGTCAGTTCTTATTCAGCGGTACCCGTCCAATCACGTTCTGAAAATAATTCCACCTCTCAGCATGCTGATGATAATAGCGTACCCAGTCATCTGTCTCATCTCAGTAATTTTCATCTCAGTAATTTTACCGCAGAAGTCGCTAATAACTGGCTACTACCTGATGGTGTGGTTGATGTATTATTTGAAGATGCGCAAAAGCAAGAAGTGCTGCGACATCAGTTGACTCAGCAGCTTATCACTCATGGCTATCAGCTGGTTAACCCGCCGATGATTGAGTTTACAGAGTCATTGTTAAGTGATGCCTCAGAGGATCTTAAGCGCCAAACCTTTAAAATCATCGATCAGCTTACGGGTCGTTTGATGGGAGTGCGCGCGGATATTACGCCGCAAATTTTGCGTATCGATGCCCATCATGGCGGGACAGGTATTGCGCGTTATTGCTATGCAGGTGATGTCATTCATACCTTACCCTCAGGATTGTTTGGATCGCGTACGCCACTGCAGTTAGGTGCTGAGATATTTGGTTGTGCATCGCTAAGTGCAGATTTTGAATTGATAGATGTGTTATTTACGATGGTCAATGACCTAAATATGAGTGCAGCTTTGCACATTGACTTGGGTCATGTGGCGATATTTAAACGGTTGGCTTTATTGGTTGAGCTATCAGATAGTGACACTAAGCAATTGATGCATTTATATGCCAACAAAAACTTACCAGAGTTAAAGCGCGTCTGCCAAACATTACCCATGGGTAGTGATTTTTATGCTTTAGCGCGCTTTGGTCACGACATGACACGGCTATTGGCGAAGCTGTCAGATACCGCACAACAAGATACCGAGATTGTTACCGCAGTCGATGAGTTACAGCGCTTAAAAACCCATCTGCAAGAGCAGTGGAATTGTAATGTCAGTATCGATGTCACTGAGCTGTCGGGCTATCACTATCATACTGGTATTGTATTTAATGGCTATATCAACAGTGAAACCCAACCATTAGTACGTGGTGGACGTTTCGATGGTATGCAAAGTGGTGGTCACCTAACAAATAGCCAGCCACGTGAAGCCACAGGTTTTAGTATGGATGTCAGTCGCTTGTTAGCACATGTCGAACTGGCTGCTCCAGTGGTAGTGGTCGTTGATTATGCTGCAATTAACAATATGGATAGCGAACAAAGACAGACGCTACGTCAACAAGTTGATAGCTTACGCCAGCAAGGTTACCGAGTCACTGTACCGCTGGATATGCATGACTGTCCTCAAGACGTCACGCATCGATTAAGTATCGTTGACAACCAGTGGCAATTAAGCGCTGTTGAATAAAGCTATTTTATTGAAAATAATTGTATTAAAAAATGGGTTTATCAAAAGACAGTATCGTCAAAAAGCATCATTTTTCGTTTAGTTTTAAAT
>NZ_JBPYDC010000056.1:0-2499 GCF_051847575.1 Psychrobacter sp. 1U2 | reverse complement strand
AAAAAGTTTATGGATAAATAATTTATCGGACGGTTTGATTATTCACATTTAATTAGTAGCATAGAATGCTATCTCCTTTTTATCATAGTCATTATTTGTCATACCATACGATACACTAGCGTTGTAAATATTAAATAAAAAGGACATTGCTGCTCCATTTATAGCAATGGTTCAAGGAGAGTGTTATGAACAGTATCATAAACAGTATGAATGGTCTTAGTATTGTGATGGTTGTATTAATTGCCCTAGTCATTTTTACCGTTTTCAAAAGCGTGTGTATCGTACCGCAGGGGTACAAGTGGGTGGTGCAGCGTTTGGGTAAGTACCAGCAAACGCTAGAGCCTGGCTTTAGTCTCATTATCCCCTTTGTGGATAGAATTGCTTATAAGGTCACGACTAAAGACATTGTGCTTGATATTCCCTCACAAGAAGTGATTACTCGCGATAACGTGGTCATCATCGCAAACGCGGTGGCCTATATCAATATCATGCGCCCAGACAAGGCGGTCTACGGTATCGAAGATTATGAGCATGGTATCCGTAATTTGGTACAGACTTCCTTACGTTCGATCATCGGTGAGATGGATTTAGACAATGCGTTATCTAGTCGTGATGAGATCAAAGCACTACTCAAGCAAGCGATCTCAGAAGACATTGCCGACTGGGGTATTACCCTAAAGACAGTTGAGATCCAAGACATCAATCCTTCCTCGACCATGCAAGCATCGATGGAAGAGCAAGCAGCGGCAGAGCGTCTACGCCGTGCAACAGTGACCCGTGCTGATGGTCAAAAGCAAGCAGCTATCCTAGAAGCCGACGGCCGCCTAGAAGCGTCACGCCGTGATGCTGAAGCGCAAGTCGTGCTTGCTAAAGGTTCAGAGGAATCTATTCGTCTTATCACCGCTGCTATGGGTGATGAAGAGATGCCCATTGTCTACTTACTTGGTGAGCAATATATCAAGTCGATTCGTCAGCTGGCTGAATCTGACAACTCAAAAATGGTGGTATTGCCAGCAGATATCTTAAGTACCGTAAAAGGTATGGTTGGTGATAAGTTAAAAGTGTAACAGACGATAGCCGACTATAAACGTACATAAAAAAGACCTCGAGTGAGGTCTTTTTTATAACTGATAACTGGCTCTATGTTTCATGAGCCTAGATGACTTTAGAGAAGCGATCTTTATGTTTTGTCTCAAGATATTCATCAAATACCATGGCTACGTTACGTCCTAACAAGCGACCTTTTGGTAATACACGAATGCCAGCGGCGTCCATATCAACAAGCCTATCTTTTTGCATCTCACCCAATTGTTGAATTTCCTCAATAAAGTAAGTAATAGCATCGATGCCAAATTTCTGATTGACGTCTTTAAAGTCGATATAATCGTGACAGAGTAAATTCATAATCACATATTCACGCAAGCGATCTTTGATAGAAGTCTTGATGACTTTTACCGCTGGCATGATAGCAGGGTTGATCTGCGCCGCCTCGATACTGGCTTGATAGGCTTGTAGATCGGTATCGTTTTGTAGGATGTAGCGGGTATTGGCATTGGCAATTTGACTGATGGATGAGACACCAAAGCCTAGCAAGTCACAGTCGCCCATGATGGTGTAACCTTGGAAGTTACGATGCAGCTTGCCTTCGCGCTGTGCGACAGCCAACTCGTCATCAGGCTTGGCAAAGTGGTCGATACCGATATATTGATAGCCCGCCTCAGTCAGTGTATTGATGGTATTGCCAAGCATAGTGAGCTTAGCCGCTGGATCTGGCAGGTCTTCGTCTTTAATTTGACGCTGAGCTTTAAAGCGCTCTGGCAGGTGCGCATAGTTAAATACCGACAGACGATCTGGTGACATCTCGATGATACGGCGTACCGTTGTGTCCAAGGTAGCAGGCGTTTGATGCGGCAGACCATAAATTAGATCAATATTAATAGAGTGAAAACCCAATTCACGCGCTTCAGTGAGTACGTTTTCAATCAATTCTGCTGAATGCACACGATTGACCGCGATTTGTACGGTCTCGTCTAAATCTTGTACGCCTAAGCTGACTCGGTTAAAACCAAGGCTGCGCAATACTTTTAAGGTCTCGCCACTCAACTCACGTGGGTCAATCTCGATAGAGTAGTCGCCTTCATCTTCAGGTAAAAACTCAAACTGGGTCTGCAAAAACTCCCACAATTGTACCATCTCTTTGTCACTTAGGAAGGTTGGCGTACCACCGCCTAAATGTAGTTGCTTAACCAGTGGTTTATCACTACCATCTGGCACAGCCAATAAGCGACGTTTATGTTTAATCTCTTTGATGAGGTATTGTAGATAATCACCTGAGTCGCTATTTTTTTTGGTGATAATTTTATTACAGGCGCAGTAGTAGCAAAGATGACGACAAAATGGAATATGAAAATATAGGGATAATGGAGCACGAGCTTCACGGTTTTGCAAAATTTTTGTTTCAAGACCCTCTGGCATCGGTGAGAACTCTAACGCGGTCGG
>NZ_JBPYDC010000055.1:0-2512 GCF_051847575.1 Psychrobacter sp. 1U2 | reverse complement strand
AGATTTATCATAGCACAACATGATAAACTAACTACTTTTAGGTATTCAACATCACATTTGCGAGGTCTTCATGTCTACCCCTACTGCGATGCCAGCTTGTCTGTATATCGTTGCTACTCCAATTGGTAATTTAAGCGATATGACGCCGCATGCAATTGAAACTTTAAAACATGTAGCTATTATTGCCTGTGAAGACACTCGCACTTCAGGGAAACTATTGGCGCATTTTGGTATCGACACCAAAGGCGACAATACCAATGATAAGCCTGTTAATAAAATTGACAATATTGATGCCACAGCAGACAATAAAAATCGCGGACATAATAAGCTGTGGGCATATCATGAACACAACAGCGCTATCCAAACGCCCAAAATTATCGAGATGATCCAACAAGGGCATTCGGTCGCTTTAATTAGCGATGCAGGCACGCCACTGGTCAGCGATCCAGGTTATCAGTTGGTGCAGGCTGCGCATGCAGCTGATGTCAAAGTATCGCCTATTGTCGGTGCCTCAGCTGCGATTGCCGCGCTGTCAGTCGCCGGACTACCTTCTGATCGCTTTAGCTTTATTGGCTTTTTGCCTGCAAAAACGCATGGTCGCCAAAAGCAGCTATCTGCGTTGAAATCACGTCCTGAGACACTCATATTTTATGAGGCACCGCATCGTATTGTGGCAAGCTTAGAAGATATGGTAGAAGTATTTGGTGCTGAGCGCGAAGTAACCTACTGTCGTGAGCTGACCAAAACTTTTGAGACCGTATATAAAACGACCCTTAGAAGTCTTGTTGACTTTGTTAAAGCCGATGATAATCAGCGGCGTGGTGAAATAGTTGTGGTCATTGCAGGAGTCAGCGTCGTACAGGACGACGATATCAGTGTCCATGACAAACTATTGCAGCGTTTACTAGAAGACATGTCCGTCAAAAAAGCGGCGTCTTTAGCTGCTGATATTACAGGTGTCAAAAAGAACGCTTTGTACCAGCGCCTTCTTGAGCTGCAAGCTTAGCAATCAATTGAATGGCTATTTTATTTTAATATTAAAAAGGGAGAGATAATACATGTACGATGTGATGGCGATAGGTAATGCCTTGGTTGACTATGAATTCGTGCTAAGTGATGAGGCATTGGAAGAGACTGAGCTGACCAAAGGCAATATGACTTTGGCAGGTCTTGAGGAGCAGCAGCAAGTACTGGCATTTTTAAAACTGGCAAACATTAAGCTATCAAAACAAGCGGGTGGTGGCTCAGCTGCTAATACTATGTTTACTTTTGCAAGTTTAGGCGGTAAACCTTTTTACGCTTGTCGTATAGGTGACGATATCCAAGGCACATTTTATCTAAAAGATTTAAACCAAGCAGGCGTGGCAACCTCATCTAAGTCAGTACATGAAGGCGGCGTGACAGGCTCTTGTGTGGTCGCTGTCACCCATGACGGTGAACGTACGATGCAAACCTATCTTGGTACATCCAGTGATATCACTGCTGATAATGTTGATTTTGACGCACTAACACAATCAGACTGGCTATATTTAGAAGGCTACTTGGCGATGTCTGAGAGCATTCAACCTGCCATGACCCAGCTCCGTCAACAAGCAGGGATTCATGATGCCAAAATTGCAGTCAGCTTTGCCGATCCAGCGGTGGTGAAGTTTGCAAAAGAAGGTTTACTTAATATGCTGGGTAACAAAGTTGCCGTAATATTCTGTAATAGTGAAGAAGCCCGACTGTTTACTGGAAAAAAACAACTCAAAGCTTCAGCACGTGGACTGCTTGAATACTGTCAGATAGCCGTGGTTACTGATGGGGCTAATGGTGCAATCATCGCTTGTAAGCCCGAAGAAAAAAACAGCGACATTATTATTCATGAAGTACCAACGCCCAAAGTGACCAATGTAATTGATACAAATGGAGCCGGTGATAACTATGCAGGTGCATTCTTATACGCCCTCTCACAGCAATATAGCCTACCGGAATGTGGTCGTCTTGCCAGCGAAGTCGCCAGTCAAGTCATTCAACAGTTTGGTCCGCGACTCGACTCCCAAGACTACAAAGACATTGCTTGCCGAGTACTGGTCGCCTAGATAAGCGTTGTTGACATTGTTAGTCCACTATAGAGCCCATACCGTTAGATCAATAAAAAAGCCTATATCATGATGATATGGGCTTTTTTGGGTGACGAACTGTTTTTAAACAGAGGCTGACGCTAATGCCTGTGCCAGATCTGCTTTTATATCCTCAATGTGTTCGATACCGATAGACAACCGCACCATGTCATTACTAACGCCCGCTTGCTCCAATTCTTGCTCGTTTAGCTGACGATGCGTCGTCGTCGCTGGATGACAGGCCAAAGACTTTGCATCGCCGATATTGACCAAGCGCGTGATCAGCTGCAACGCATCAATAAAGCGTGTCCCTGCTTCAAGACCACCTTTTACTCCGAAAGTCAAAATAGCAGATGGTGTGCCTTTCATATATTTTTTGGCAAGCTTGTGCTCAGAATGATCGGGCAAGC
>NZ_JBPYDC010000054.1:0-2528 GCF_051847575.1 Psychrobacter sp. 1U2 | reverse complement strand
CGGGCGGCAGGTTGTGCGATTAATGACTTTGCCGATCGTAAAGTCGATGGTCATGTCAGTCGTACTAAAGGTCGCCCTTTAGCAGATGGACGTTTATCTGCTAAAGAGGCCATTGCTGCATTTTTAGTGTTGGTATTATTGAGTGCCAGTCTATTGTTTTTCTTGCCCATCGAAGTATTTTATTGGTCTTTAGGAGCAGTCATACTGGCCTTTATTTACCCGTTTATGAAACGTTTTACGCACTTACCGCAAGTGTTTTTGGCTGCAGCGTTTGGCTGGGCGATACCAATGGCGTATGTAGCGGTGCAAGGTGCGCCTGACATTTGGTGCTGGTTGTTGTTTATAGCTTATATGTGTTGGACGGTGGCTTATGATACCCAGTATGCCATGGCGGATCGTGAGGATGATTTAAAGATTGGAGTCAAATCTACGGCAATACTCTTTGGCCGCTATGATGTCGTTATCATCTCGTTACTGCAAATGTTGTTTTTGCTCATTATGGGCGTGGTAATGTGGCATTATTTTGCGCCGACATCGCTGGGCATCACTCCAGTATTTGGACTAGCGTTGGTCGCAATGATGTTTGCTAAGCAAAACAGCGCCTGTGCCACTCGTCATGCGATGTCTTGCTTTCAGGCATTTTTAGCCAATATATGGGTCGGGCGCTACGTCTTTGCGCTTATCGCAATTGCTTGTTTATGGACGACTTTTAATGGATAAATTCAAGAAGCTCTCAAAGTCAAAAGCGAGAAAGCGGGTTGACCTCAATGGTCCAAGCGTCGATTATCAGGCAAAGCTGGCTGAGCATGGTTTGACTCGCGAGCAAGTCATTGCTACCGAACGTAAATTGGCGAAGTTTGCCAACACTATGGATTCGCTCGTGCGCGTGCCGTTTACTAAGCAAGGGATGGGCGCTGATGCGGCGCTTTCGACCATTCCACTAGCAGGAGATTTGGCGGGACTCGCGTTGACCAGCTATGCTTTTATATTAGGTCGTCAGCTAGGCGTCCCAGCACATAAGATGACGCCAGCAGTCAGACTGGCGCTAATTGATATGGTGGTTGGCATTGTACCTGGTATTGGGACGCTGCTGGATATCTTTATACGTCCTAGTCGTAAGACCTTGGGCATCGTACATCAGCACCTACAAGATGAGTATGGCATCACTGAAACCATGCATATGGATCGGCCATTTTTACATCAATCATTAGAAGACAAGCAGCGGCAAAGTCGCTTTTGGCGCAATCCTATCGTGGCTTGGCTCTATCTGCATATACCTGACATATTAGGGCTAGTCGTTTTGATATTTGTTGTTTGGGGATTGTGGGCCGTGATGAGCTGGCTGGTCGCTATGTTTGGTAAAACAACGGGTTTTGGCTAAAAGAAAGCAATAAAAAGGCGGTACACGATAGTAACGTGTGCCGCCTTTTTATTGCTTAAAATATTATTTTTAAGAGGCTTAAGCTATGTGTCTTTTCACAATTTACTCAGTGACGACTTCAGCATCAGCGCTGATAGCATCGAAGCTTGTGACATTATTGTTTTTAATAAGGTCGATGCTACCACCACCTGCGTGAGTGACCAGCTGCATATGACCATCTGTAGAACGATAAGTTGGATTATTGCCTTGGCCTTCGGGTGCGCTGAGCATCATAGTCGGTTTGTTAGGCAAAGTGACAAGGGCATTGAGTACGCCTGCTGCTGAGGTCTCAAAGACGACGGATAACGTTTCACCTGCCGCGTTTTTGTAAATGACATCAGTGATTTGTGCGCCTTTAATAGCTTGTTCTGGATTAGGAGTCAGGTCTGCTGTATTTGGTTCTACTTCTACGGTTTCGATATCGTTTTCAAGCTCGTTTACGCTAACATCGTTCTTTGACTTTTCGGTGGAATCAACCGAGTTTTGAGAGCTGTCTATAGGTGCACTATTGTCATTGCTATCACTGTCATTATTAACAGACGTAGTTTGAACGGTGGTCGTTTCAGCTTGTGGCTCATTAGCTGCTTCAGGTTCTGGTGTCTTTTGGCAAGCAGTCAGTATCAGCCCACTAAAAAGAAAGGCGGGAAAAACACGCAAGTAGGACTTGGATTTTAGTGACGCTATAGCAAGGGCTTTCATAGTAAGGTTATTATTCCATTAAAAGGGTTTATTTGAGCATAGTGAGCTGTCATCTGCTGTTGGATAACAACATATTGCTAAGTACTTACGGTAATAACGAGCTGTCGCTGTCCGCCATACTTATCAAGGTTATCTCGATGCTCGCATAAATATACGCCTTGCCACCTGCCAAGTCCCAATACGCCATTGCTAAGTGGGATGGTTAAACTGACCCCAAGCATTATACTTTTAAAATGGGCTGGCAAGTCATCCGAACCTTCTAATGTATGACGGTACTCGGGTTGATTAGCAGGCGCAATTTTATTCAGCCAATCTTCAGTATCTAGTCTGACATCTGGGTCAGCATTTTCGTTAATCGCGAGACTGGCAGAGGTATGCTGTAAAAATAGGTGCACTAGACCTACTTGAG
>NZ_JBPYDC010000053.1:0-2572 GCF_051847575.1 Psychrobacter sp. 1U2 | reverse complement strand
TGTCAGAAGAAGCGCTTGGAGGTATGTCCACCTCTCGTCTATCGTCTGCTACAGTTATTGATGAAAGTCTCAACGAGACAGCCGATGCTCCTCAAGGGGCGATGGCCACATTGGTATCGATTCGCGATAGACTCAGCCGTATGCAGTCGGAGCAGCATGTACAACGCATTGCCATTATCAACGAAAATAATCAGGTACTTGCAACAGTCGGTTATGGTGTGAGCGAAAGTTGGCCTTTAATTGATGCATCACAAAGTTTTTTGTCCCAGCAATCGACGCCTATCGGTACAGCTTATGGCACTGTATTGGGTAATTTTGAAGGGCACAGATTGTGGTTGCTTGTCGATATGGATAACGAGCCACTTTACATCGCGCGTTACCGTATCGCGATGGCGCTCGTTATTACCGGTCTTTTTACGATTTTAATTTTGCTATTAAGTCTCAATATTTATGCCAAACGCTGGATTGCGCCTATTTATGAGCTGCGTTTGCAGCTACAGCGTACTCATGTGGACAATTTATACAAGCCTATTCCGGTTGAGTCTGATGGAGAGTTAAACTTATTACAACAAGACTTGGTTAAGACGTTACGGCGCTTGCACAGCAGCTTTCAGGATTTAAAAGACCACGCGGAACAAACCGAGGACGATCTACGCCTGGCTTTTGATGAGATGGAGATGCAAAACATTTCTATCAGAAATGCTCGTGATGATGCCATCTCAACCAGTCAGGCTAAGTCTGCATTCTTAGCCAATATCAGTCACGAGCTGCGCACACCTCTAAACAGTATTGATGGATTTATTAATTTGCTGGCGCGTCACGGTGAGCTCAATCCTGAACAAGACTTATACGTACATACCATTCGTAAGTCGTCTGCACATCTGCTGGCATTGGTAAATGATGTGTTGGATTTCTCCAAAATTGAAGCAGGCAAGTTGGTGCTTGATCGTCACGAGTTTGATCTTTATGACACTATTTATGACGTGGTCGATATGCTCTCTCCTGTATCGGCAGAGAAAGGTCTACGTATGGCCGTACTGTTTTATAACGATGTGCCGATGCGAATCGTGGGTGATGCCCTACGCCTCAAACAAGTTTTAACCAATCTTGTCGGTAATGCCATTAAGTTCACCGATAGCGGTGATGTCGTGGTGCGCGTAAGCTTAGATGATCATCGCGATAATCATCTGATGATTAGCGTCCAAGATAGTGGCAAAGGGATATCTCTTGCAGACCAAAAGATGCTGTTTCAAAGCTTTAGCCAAGGTGATCCTTCTATCACGCGTCAGTATGGTGGCACAGGATTGGGCCTTGTCATATCTAAGCAACTAACACGGCTTATGGGCGGTGATATTGGGTTTTATGACAATGCACAAGAAAATATAGCCAATCAAGGAGCGACGTTTTGGTTTCGTATGCCAACTCATATCGATGTATTGGAAGCTGCCACTGGTCAAACCATTGCCTTGCCAGTACTTGCACCACTGGCTAGTGCGAATGATGAGTTCAATGTATTGGTCTGGATCAATCACATTGCGTCAAGACAAGTTTTAAAAGCTAGCCTGCAAGTCCTGCCTATCAAACTTACTCAAGCCAACTCGTTACCTGGTGTGCTTGAGTCACTAAAAGAGCATGGCAATTATTGGGACTGGGTAATCGTCGACAACGACACACAAGATGACATGACAGCACTGCTTAAGCAAATTCGTTTGCACTATCAAGGCAAGCTTGCTGTGTTTGGCTATCAAGTTGCTGCTGACCAAGCGTTATTAAACCGCTATCATGCCAATGTCTTATATGAGCCGTTAGATAAGAGGCAGTTATATGCCATGCTCGACACTCAAAAGAAAAGCGAACCGGTCGCAGCGCAAGCACCGCGCTGGCATGGCATAACTGTGCTGGCAGTAGACGATCATCTGCCCAACCTTTTAGTATTAGATGCGCTTCTTAGTGAGCTTGGTATTCATGTCATCACTGCCAATAGTGGCTTTGATGCCATCGAATTGATCAGCAAGCAGCAGGCCAAAAATATAAGAAATGCTAAATCGTCGCAACAAAGCTTATCCAAAAAAACACAGATATCAAAAGCTCAGGCCCGTGCGCAAACCCATAAGGTGTCGGCCAATGCTGCCTCAACCATAGACATAGATACCGAAGAAAATTCGTTGGCCCATTCAAAAAACAACCCAGAAGATAAAGACAGCATCGATCTTATTTTTATGGATATTCAAATGCCACGTATGTCGGGTCGTGAAGCGGCGCAGCAAATCCGTAAAATAGAGGTTGGTGATAGCCATATTCCTATTATTGCACTAACGGCTCACGGATTGTCTGATGAGCGCGATAAGCTACTCGCAAGTGGTATTGATGACTACGTTGGCAAACCAATTAGCCAACCGCAATTGTTACAAGTGCTACAAAAATGGTTAGGGCGTACATCAACGTCGCAGCATTTACTACCAGTTGCGCCTACTGACGCTACCCATAGCATGGCGTCCAATGTCGTAGACAATACCAAAATCAAAAGTCTGTCTGTAGATAAAACTGTGCGACGTCCACTATCTCTGAAAAA
>NZ_JBPYDC010000052.1:0-2604 GCF_051847575.1 Psychrobacter sp. 1U2 | reverse complement strand
GGTCAGATTGAGTAGTCATTGCTTATTCTCCGGTTAATGGATTATAAGCAGTTACACAGTTTTTGGGAAACTCCCGTGGGCGCACCAACCATTGTATTTAGACATAACCTCGCATTACCTCAGACTCTTCAAAACCTTATCATACCTAAGCTTTAGTCTTTATTAAACACTTGTCATAAGCTATTTGATTCGGTCATCAATTAACATATCTAATCCTTTATCGGCTTTAAAAAGGTGATATTTTGTCAACTAGCGTCAATAATCGCGTTTAACAGCAGAGGCTATATAGATAAACGATTTATAAGCTCAGCACATTTTTCTCTTAAGGTATCTCTGAGCAATCTTACTGCAGGTGTTATCGACTGCCTGCTTGGGCAAATTAGCCAAAGCTCATTTTGCTTTACTTGATAGTCAGTCATGATAGGAATCAGTCTACCTGCTAATATATCGTTAGATAGATCCAAACAAGACTTTACCGCCAGCCCTTTGCCTTCAATACACCAATGCTTAACCAGATCGCTATCATTAGACGCTCGGTTGCCATTCATTTTTACTTTATGTGTTTGTTTATCTTTGGTGAACTCCCAAACATCATGAGTCTTATCGTACAGCTGATAAAACAGGGCATTGTGCGCTGGTAGCTCATGCGGGTGTTGAGGTATGCCATGCTCTTCTAAATACTCGGGCGATGCGCAAAGCAGGCCTTGCGTATCACATATCTTAAAGCCATAAAATCCAACATCTTTGGGTGAGCCATAGCGTAATGCCATATCTACAGAGTCGCGATAAAAGTCGATCTGACTATCACTCAAGTTCACTCTCAAGCTTAAATTTGGATGCTTGTCTAATAATTCATCAAGCCACGGCGTGACAACATTACGTCCTAGGTCAGAAGGCAGAGTAATTCGCAGCTCACCATCAACGACGTCGAGGTCTTCTTTTATATTTTGCCGCGCTTGTTCAAGCAGTAACAGAGCTTTTTCACATTCCGGTATATAGCGTTCTCCTGTACTCGATAGCCGTAACTGCCGCGTCGTTCGGATAAATATTTCAGCACCTAACGCTTTTTCGACCCGTTTGAGTGCCGCACTAGCAGTGGCCGCGCGCATGTCCAGATGCGTTGCCGCAGCTGTGATACTACGGTGTTCGGCGATTTTTAAAATAACTTCAAGATCGGATAACAACATATTTTCAATTCTTATTTGATAATGTATCAAATATTACCCTGTTTATTATGCAATAAGCCAGCGTTATGATGGTAGCTACTTAACTAATTGGTGTCACATTATGAAAGCATTTGTCGTCAAAAAAAGCGAAGATAAAAATTTTTCGAGCAGCATACAGGAGGTACCTGTACCCAAATGCGGCGAAGATGAAGTGGTTATAAAGGCGACTTATTCCTCCCTAAATTATAAGGATGCCTTAAGTTCTATAGGTAATCCTGGTGTGACCAGAAAATTCCCACATATCACAGGTATCGATGTGGCAGGCGTGGTACATGAAACCACTTCTGACGCCTTCGCTGTTGGCGAAAAAGTGCTAGTGACGGGTTATGATTTAGGTATGAACACGGACGGCGGTCATGCAGAGTTTGTAAAAGTTCCAGCCTCATGGGTTGCAAGATTACCGATGGGAATAACTGATAAAGACATCATGACTTTTGGTACGGCAGGACTGACTGCAGCCTTAAGTGTTAATGAGCTGATAAATAATGGTGTCAAGCCTGAAGATGGCGAGGTTTTAGTCACTGGGGCGACAGGCGGCGTCGGTTCTATAGCCATCTCGATACTGAGTAAGATTGGCTTTAACGTCGTTGCCGTTTCGGGAAAAGAGACACAAATTGAGTACTTAAAACAGATTGGTGCCACAGAAGTTATCCTCAGACAAGATTTTAATGAAAATGCCAAAAAGCCAATGATGGCTGAGAGATATGCTGGAGTGGTTGATACGGTCGGCGGTGAAATCTTAGCTAATGCGTTAAAATATATAAAATACGATGGCGTCGCAACATGCTGTGGATTGACCGCTTCACATGAGTTAAATACCAACGTATTCCCATTTATTTTACGAGGTGTCAGATTAATCGGTATTGACTCCGTTGAATGTGAGCTTGACAAGAAGCAAACGGCTTGGAATAAACTCGCTGATGAATGGAAGGTGGAGACACTAGCAAGTATCACCAATGAGATTGCGCTTGAAGATATCAAAGCGACTTATCAGTTGATGCTAGAGGGACAGTCCGTTGGTCGCTATGTGGTCAAGATTTCATAAGCGTTTGTGATTATTAATATAGAGGATGAGTCGATCCATTATAGTCAGGAGAGACTCACCTTTTAGGAACGGCTCTTTTAAGACGCTATTCTTCAATATTTCAATAAAATAACTTATAACGTTGATCTCATAATAATAGTGCGTTCACTAAGACTCAGAATAGGTAGTTGCTGTATATCAAATGCTAGTAATTCAGATTTATATTGTTTATCTGTATTACTGGCAACATCTAAATAACTGTCTTCACCACTCAATTCATTAGACCTCTTGCAAAAGTCATAGTCTAAGCTCGGAATTAATGATACCAGCAAATAGCTTCATTCTAAGATCGTA
>NZ_JBPYDC010000051.1:0-2817 GCF_051847575.1 Psychrobacter sp. 1U2 | reverse complement strand
GATGCTGACCTTTGACATCTGCCAAATCTACTTTATAACCTGTATGCTGCTGTGTTGGTTTAGACTGGACCACCTCTAAATGCGTATCTGTAGCACTGGGGTCTGTTAGCGATTGCAGATGATTACAGACAGCCTTTAAGTTTTGGGCGGCCAATATCGTAACGCCATCGACACGGCTAGCTTCAGCGCCATTATCAATCGGTACGATTAACGCTGCGGTTTGTGGTTTTTGGTGTTGCTCATTCAGTGGTGGCTCACTATTTTTTGACGACTTCGATACTTTTGACGATTTTAAAGCCAACGCTTCCGCTTTTATCGCGCGTGCGACTGCTAAGCTGCCTGTCACCTGCCGAAGCTCACCATTCAGTGCCAACTCACCGATAAACTCCAACCCTGACAGTGACTCTGGATCAATCTGATCGCTGGCTGCCAAGATACCGATAGCAATCGGCAAATCTAGCCTAGCACCTTCTTTAGGCAGGTCTGCTGGGGCTAAGTTAATAGTCAAACGGCGATTGGGAAATTGAAATCCTGAATTAAGAATGGCTGAGCGCACTCTATCTTTACTCTCGCGTACAGCAGCTTCTGGCAAACCTACAATGGTCAATGCTGGCAGGCCTTGGGACAAATGTACTTCAATGATGACTTTGGGAGCATGTAGGCCCACGACCGAACGGGTATAAACTTGAGCAAACGACATCGGCGTTTCCTAATATAGAGAGCCATTAATCATAAAGTATTATTAACCAACGCGCAAATGTCGTGTTTTATCACTGGTGTAGATGACCGATGTTGTTATATGATGAGTAAATGCTCTTATATTTAGCGTTGGCTGATTGGTACAGGATGGCCATCAGTATTAAAGAGCATTGGCAATAAAAGGATTTTATTGATCATATAAAGCTCGATAATTATTGTTTTTAACGGCTTTATACACACCAACTAACCATGGATGGATAAGCTTATGAGCATTGATATGCTTAATAAGCGTGTGCCTAGGCTCGCGCTACTCACAGTCGCAGTTTCTTTTGGGCTGTCTGGGTGTTTTGGCGACGACGATGACGACTTTACGATTTCTCAACCAACTTACTCCGTAGACATTCAGCGTACCGAGTTCGGTATACCTCATATCACTGCTAATGATTATAAAAGTCTCGGCTACGGGGTAGGCTATGCTTTTGCCGAGGACAACCTCTGCTCCCTAGCACATGAACTGGTGGTCGCTAGCGGTGAGAGTATGCGGTACCTAGGTGATCAAGGCAACTTAGCCAACGATGTATTTTATACGTGGTACAACTCTCCTGAGCGACGTGCTGAATTCCTAGCGGCTCAAGATCCTGAAACTATCGATGCGGTAACAGGTTATGCGGCAGGATATAGCAGGTACTTACGCGATACAGGAGCTGCCAATATCGACCCCGCTTGTGCCAATGCTGAATGGGTCCGAGAAATCACTACCGATGATTTATTGACAGTTTATGGCAAAGCCAACCTGCGCGGTGGACTCTCTAATTTTGTCGGTGCTATCGCAGCAGCTGCACCGCCAGCGCAAAATGTAGTGATGGGCAGCTCAAGAATGAGCAGCGCTGCGACAAACCCAGTAGCCGAATCCGTGCCTGAATTCGATATGACAACGATCAACGTCTTAAATGGCGGTAGTAATGCTTATGCCTTTGGTAGCGATGTGACTGGTACCGACAAGGGTATTCTTTATGGTAACCCGCATGAACCATGGAGCGGTGTTCAGCGCTTCTATGAGTTTCATCTGACTATGCCAGGTAAGCTGGATGTGATGGGGGCGGCCCAACAAGGTCAGCCCTTTATCAATATCGGTTTTAACAAGGATGTGGCATGGAGTCACACGGTTTCTACCGCCAAACGCTTTACCCTTTATCAGCTAAGCTTGGTAAACGGTGACCCGATGAAGTATAACTATCTAAATAGCGACGGTATGCTTGAGCAGCGTGATATCGAAGAAGTTGAGGTAACCGTTAAGTTGCCAGATGGCGGGGAACGCGTTGAATCGTTATATGTGTCTCACTATGGACCTATGTTGAATGCCAAAGCGCTAAACGGTCAACTGCCTGGTTGGGGGGACGCAAGCAACGTCGCCTATACTATTCGCGATGCAGCTTCTGAAAATCCCCGCGCGCTCAATCAGTGGCGTAGTATGAATATGGCAACTAGCGTTGAGGACTTAAAAGATAGAATGCAAAACATTCTAGGCCTGGGGTTTGTTAATACCATCGCAACCGACCGTTACGGTAAAGCACTGTATGCAGATATCTCAACCGTGCCTAATGTGACCGCAGAAAAACTAGCAACCTGTAGTGCTAATGCTGGTCCCGCTCTTGGCGCTTTAATAGCATCAAACTTACCTGCGCTCAATGGTAGTACTGCCGCTTGTGAATGGGGTAATGATGCAGATTCACCGCAAGCAGGTATCTTTGGCGGCTCAAATTTACCGTTCTTAATTCGTGATGACTATGTGCTTAACTCAAACGATTCTTATTGGCTGAGTAATGCAGATAAGCCCCTAACAGGATTTTCACCGTTATTGAGACGTGAGTTATTACCTCTCTCTGAAGATGCCTCGCCATTGTCTCCACGTACTCGTATGGCCTTTACTCAAATATTCGATCGATTGGATAATACGGATGGTCTAGGCGGCACTACTTTCAATCTTGATAATATGCAAGAAGTTGTCTACGGCAATCGCAGTTATGGTGCTGAATTGGTACTGGATGATGTTTTAGACGATTGTCAAGCTGCTCCGACCTTGCCTCTAACTGGTGGTGGTACCATCGATGCTACTCA
>NZ_JBPYDC010000050.1:0-3160 GCF_051847575.1 Psychrobacter sp. 1U2 | reverse complement strand
TCAAATATATTTACAGACTATCTAAAATAGACTGTTATAACGAAACCACTTTAAACGACCTATCACTAGACTATACCTTAACAGTAAAATAATTAAATGATAATAAATCTATCATTAGAGTTGTTTTCACTATTAAACGATAGTATTATCATTAAACAATAATATTTAAGTCTAAAAGATATGTTGATACCCATGACAGTCAGAATATATGTGAGAGCTAGCACAAAAGACCAAGATGCTAAGAGAGCCTTGTCTGACTTGATTGGCGTTAGTAAAAATTATGCTGACAGTCATGTTGATTACATTGAAAACTATAGTGGTACTAAGTTAGATAGACCAGAACTTACTAAGTTACTTGATGATGCTAATCAAGGAGATATCTTGCTTGTTGAGAGCGTAGATAGATTAAGCAGATTGTCTCAAGATGATTTTGCAATTCTAAAGCAACGCATTAAAGATAAAGGCTTAAGGTTAGTTGTAGCTGACCTGCCTACTACGCATACAATCAATACTGGTATGAGTGGAGAGATATTGGCTGTAATCAACAATATGCTAATTGACTTGTTAGCAACAATGGCTAAATTGGATAATGACAAGCGTAGAGAGCGCATTAAGCAAGGATTAGCTAATAGTGGTTATAAACCTACAGGCAAAAAAGCTAATATACAGAAGCACAAACGCATTAAAGAATTAGCAAGTCAAAACAATATGAAAAAAGATGAAATAGCTAAGGCCTGTGATGTTGGAGTGGCTACAGTTTATCGTGTACTAAAAGATACGTAATACGTCAGGTAATGAACTTAAATAATTATGCTTTGCTGAATTACTATGTCTAAAAATAAAACAGTAGTCATAAGCGTTAATTATCTCCAAGCGCTACCTTGGTATAGTGAGCGTGTAGTAGCGCTTTTACTTCCTTGCTAGTTGCAATTTTACCTTCCTCAAAGTCTTGAAAGATATGCTGAGTATCTGGGTTAACAGGAATATTATCGACTGCAAAGCTGCCCAAAGTATCAAAGTTAATGCGGCGGCGCTTTTCTATCTCTTGTCGACTAACAAGAATAGGTCGATCGTCAACAATCGGTGTTTTAGATTTAGAATCTTCCATACTAGCTCCTATCAGTAGTAATGAAATTGTTCAGCAAGTCAGATAGTCTTCTATCTAGACAACCTTTCTCTCATTGCTATGTCTTATTCGGCTGATTTAATTGTATTAATGATTTAGACATCGGTAAATCATGATTGTTTAACCTCAAGAGCTATTGTGACTGAATAATTCGTACTTCTAGCATCTCCTAGAGTTGCGTAACTTACTTGCTCTAAAGTTTTTTGGGACCTATATGGGCTGAATAGCTCATCAAGAGTATGGTGAAAACCACCATCATCTACTCCAAATACATAATCAAAAAATATTTTGGCCATTGCAGACTGAGGGTGGCTAGCATCGCGAAAAGATTTATTGTGACTCCAACTACCACTGTATATTTTATTGAATACTCTCTCTATATTACCAGAAACAGAATTTGAAGCATGTCTTCGAGTAATACCTGGTTTTTGCACGTATGCAGCAGCATTTTCAACAGACTTCCAAATTACATAATGCATAGTTGATACAGAGCATTCAGCTAAACATGATCTGAGAATGCTAATTAGCTTATCGCCAATAGGCGGTGCTAGATAGTTCAGTCTTGACCTAGTAATCAGGTAGCTTAAACACTCTCCTAGCTGTAACTTTTCACACCAGTTCTTAAATTGATCATTCGCTACTAGAGCACTGGTATTTTTCTGAGATTTAGCGTTTATCAAGATTTTAGTAAGATTCTCAATACTATAAGCAAACTCAAAGATCGCTTGATAGAAATCTATCTCTAGCTCTTTTTCTTCGTTGATAGTTACGTATTCGTAGCTATTTTCAGGAGCGAGTATGAGCAGATTTCGGTTAAAAAGATGCTGTAGTATTTCTTCATCTGATTTAGAGAACGGTGATAAAGGTAATGATAAATTGTCACGTAGAGAGACTGTATTCCTTATATTATCTGCCCCTAGGCTCTCTACAGTCGCTGCAAGTAGAAGCTTATCCACATCGTTAAGCTCAGTGATTGAAGGAATACTGCTTAATTGAATGCCTCTGCATTGATTGATGTACTCTAGAGCGGTCTGTCTTCTCTCTTCTTCTAAATGCTTTTGTTTAAGACGATACTCTAAGTACTCTTGATCCATCCTTTTTTCAAGCGCCTCCCTGCAATCATCACACCGCCATCTAATAGTATCTAATCGAGTTAGCTGTGAACGAGTATAGCAAATCTTAGTTGTACCACAGTCTATGCATTGACAGTCCAGTACGACAAGATGAGCATTTATTTTAACGATACTAGGTATATCCTGATGCTTAACATCAAACTCTTGACCTATCTCTTTACAGGTATATATAAAACCACTTCGTTTGTCGCTCTCACGTAGCCAGTACCTCTCACAGATCAGCTTATTAGTTTCTGTTATATCTGGCTGATACTCTAGTTTAGTTTTCACGCCCACCTCTCAATACCGACTATATCCCGTGGATATTATAGCTTACCACTGTGAGTATTGCTATCTTTAGCAGTGGTTAGTGAGATGACGACAGACGAACGTATGATTGCCTTTGGAAAGCGTGTCCGTGAAGTACGCAAAAGCAAAGGGATATCCCAAGAAAAATTGGCGGAGATGGCAGGTATTGATCGTAGCTATATGGGTAATATAGAACGTGGAGAAAAGAATATTACGCTGAAAAAGGCTTATGAGATATGTGATGCGTTGGAGATTGAGATACAAAACTTAGTCTAAAATACCTATTATTGTTTTAGATCATTCGCCTTACCTTGCCATTAACGGCAAATTAAAAAAAGCGCTCACCTTCTACAGCTAAAGACCTAGCTGTAGAAGGTATACCCTATAGAATACAGACAGAAAATATCACTTGTATTTGTATTAAAAACGATTTTTATAGTCTGGGTACAGGCTGAATTTCTACAACAAGGATAGATGGAGAAGAATCTACCTAAACTGCTCCATGATATGGAATGTACTAAATTTATTTTAGACTTATGAGCTATGCTGAAGAAACCGTACACCTAAACTTGGTAAACTAACGACTCGATGAGGAGTTTACCATGACTAAGAA
>NZ_JBPYDC010000049.1:0-3619 GCF_051847575.1 Psychrobacter sp. 1U2 | reverse complement strand
TGGGGTATACTCATGTAGAACTGCATGTAATAACACTAATTTGGACTTTGATAATGAAAAAGGATAAACCATACATTGTTGTGGTTTAATATTGTTGTAACAACGGTAACTTTACTTATTTAATAGAAGAAAAAACAAAATCAATTAGCGATGTTTAAACTGGTATTCATTGATGGTCACTTTAATTAGATATAAAGTAAGTAAACAAAAAGTCAGTAAGGTAATTGATAACGTGT
Source organism: Psychrobacter sp. 1U2 (assembly GCF_051847575.1). NCBI lineage: Bacteria > Pseudomonadati > Pseudomonadota > Gammaproteobacteria > Moraxellales > Moraxellaceae > Psychrobacter > Psychrobacter sp. 1U2. The sequence goes on along the minus strand of NZ_JBPYDC010000049.1, from coordinate 3,383 downwards.
CTAAACGAACCATAAGTATGTTGGCTAAAGAACTGAGTGTAAATGTCGAAACAATTCGCTTTTATGAACGCAAAGGCTTAATTAAACAACCACCAAAGCCTATGCAGGGCTATAGACATTACCCGAAAGAAACGGTAAATAGAATACATTTTATCAAGCGTTCTCAAGAATTAGGTTTTACGCTAAATGAGATTGAAGGGTTACTTGCGTTAAACGATAGTCCATGTAGTAAAGTACAAGAATTAGCTAATAAAAAACTGATCGCAGTACAAAAAAAGATGGCTGACTTGTTGTTGTTAGAACACGCTTTGGAAGAACATTTAGGACAATGCCAAAATAATGATGACGATAGCCACTGCCCAATAATTGATTCGTTGCAACCGAAGTAAATGATTCACTTAACTACCATTTCCCACTAAAACAGCATATCCAATTTTACTTCTGCGCCTTAATTCAAGTTAGCTTATTCCCCGTATCTGTCGTAGCAGATTATCAAAGATAAATTTTTTATAAATCACCCTTGACTCCGTACTTAGGTACATGCAATACACTTGCATTATCTAATGAGGTATCTATATGAATCAAAAAGAATCAAACCTTCCAATGATAGGAGGCATCATAGCAGCATTAGGCGCAGGCGTATGCTGTGTAGGTCCTTTGCTCCTGTTATTACTTGGGGTAAGTGGCTCATGGATTGGTAATTTAACTGCATTTGAACCCTATAGGCCATTATTTATCGCATTTGTAGTGTTGTTGTTTGGTTACTCAGGTTGGAAAATTTACCGTCCTGTAGAAGAGTGTGAGCCGGGAACGGCCTGTGCAATTCCTAAGAAACAGCAACAACGAAAAGTCATTTTCTGGCTGAGCGCTATAGTTGCGACAATTTTAGTGACCAGTAATTATTGGATACTTTTGTTTGCTTAATATACAGATCAAGAAATTTATAACATTTTAAAATTTGGAGCTAATTATGAAAAAATTATTATTAACCGCACTGCTTTCACTTTCTAGTTTTGGTGCTTTTGCTGAAGTAAAAACAGTTACACTGGAAGTGCCAACGATGAACTGTGCGACATGTCCAATCACAGTTAAAAAGTCATTAGAAAATGTTGATGGCGTTGAAAATGCGAAAGTTACCTACAAGCCTAAGCTAGCTGTTGTTTCTTTTGATGACACTAAAACCAACATCAATGCATTAATTGCAGCGACTACCAACGCTGGCTACCCTTCAAATTTAAAAAGTGAAAATAAGTAATATTTAGCCCCTTAGAACTAGTTACGCGTATCGGAGATAAAGCAGGCTCTATAGGTGCACTTGTTTCGGCAATGGGATGCGCCATGTGTTTTCCCGCGATAGCTAGTCTTGGTGCGGCAATTGGGATGGGATTTCTTAGTCAGTGGGAAGGGGTATTTATCAATACGTTGTTACCACTGTTTGCAGTATTAGCGCTGGTAATGAATATCTTAGGCTGGTTTAGCCATCGTCAATGGCACCGTAGTTTTATCGGTTCAATTGGCCCCATTTTGGTTTTACTCTCTTTATACCCTTGGTTCCAGTACGGGTGGAGTTCATACGTTACTTATACGGGGCTAGGACTAATGGTTGCTGTATCAATTTGGGACATGGTTTCTCCTGCGAATAAACGCTGTGATGATGAAACTTGTACCGCTTAACTTTTTAAGAGGAATAAAATATGTCAACGAATAGTTGTTGCTCGCCAAATGACATCCAGCCAGAACAATTACATGTAGCCATTATTGGTAGTGGTTCAGGGGCCTTTGCCAGTGCGATTAAAGCAGCAGAAGGCGGAGCAAGAGTTACTATCATTGAAGGAGCCGATGTAATCGGAGGTTGCTGTGTAAATGTCGGCTGTGTTCCTTCAAAAATATTGATCCGTGCTGCGCAATTAGCGCATCAGCAACGTACTAACCCGTTTGATGGTTTAGAAAATATTCAGCCACAACTTAGCCGCTCCTTATTAGCACATCAGCAAAACGCTCGCGTCGAAGAACTACGCGATGCTAAATATCAACGTATTTTAGAGAGTAATCCCGCGCTATCTTTACTTAAAGGTTATGCACGTTTTAAAAATCAAAATACCTTGCTAGTTCACAAGTCTGATGGTAGTGAAGAAGAGCTGGTTGCAGATCGCATTTTAATTGCAACAGGCTCTACACCAAGCATTCCGCCAATTAAGGGTTTAGTTGATACACCTTATTGGACATCAACAGAAGCCTTATTTGCAGAAGAGTTACCGAGTAGTCTAGTTGTCATCGGCTCCTCCGTTGTTGCTCTGGAAATTGCGCAAGCTTATGCCCGTTTAGGTAGCCGTGTGACAATTCTAGCCAGACATACCCTTTTATATGCTGAAGATCCGTTATTAGGTGAAAAACTGGCAGAGTGCTTTGAAAAAGAAGGTATTAGGGTACTTAATAATACGCAAGCAAGTCATGTTTCTTATGATAGCAATGGTTTTTCATTGGAAACTAACGAAGGAACATTAATCGCTGAAAAATTGCTTATCTCTACGGGTCGCCATGCAAATACTGGAAAGCTTGGTTTAGAAAATGTTGGTGTTGAAACAGATAAAAGTGGTGCCATTGTTGTTAATAGTATGATGGAAACATCAACAGCTAACATTTATGCCGCTGGAGATTGCTCCAATATGCCACAATTTGTTTATGTTGCTGCTGCTGCCGGAAGTAGGGCTGGAATTAATATGACAGGTGGAAATGCGCAACTCGACTTATCTACCATGCCTGCTGTTATATTCACCGACCCACAAGTTGCTACGGTAGGTCTAACCGAAGTACAAGCTTCAGCGGTAGGAATAAATACGATAAGTCGTGTACTTGATATGGAAAACGTACCAAGAGCTTTAGCAAATTTTGAAACGGATGGTTTTATCAAGTTGGTAGCTGAAGAATCCACGGGAAAACTGATAGGCGCACAAATTTTAGCCCATGAAGGCGGAGAACTGATTCAAAGTGCGGCTCTTGCTATTCATAATAAAATGACAGTCGAAGAATTGGCAGGTCAACTATTTCCGTATTTGACGATGGTTGAAGGATTGAAGTTATGCGCTCAAACCTTTAGCAAAGACGTTAAAGAGCTATCTTGCTGCGCAGGGTAATCATTTAACGGTAATGTACTTACAGAAATGTTAATGGAGTGCCATTAATAGCTGTTATTTCAAATAATTTTCTAGCGGTTTTTTCTCAAAATCTGAGACCTTCCTAAATTTTGTGTAAGTATTTAATCTAAACGTCAGTTACACAGAATCTGGGATGGTCTCCATAACAGTACTTATAGAAATCAAAAATAAGCTAATTCACTCTCGAAAAACTCACTGGATGTACACAACGAAGTACACCGATGTTGC
>NZ_JBPYDC010000048.1:0-4137 GCF_051847575.1 Psychrobacter sp. 1U2 | reverse complement strand
GAATAATGAATAGCGCAGCTATTAAATAACCATCCAGCCCACTAAATTACTTTTAAAATAAAATAATTTAATCCTTGACTTACCAAATAAAGCGTCTATAATACGCACCTCATTAAGGGACAAGACGAGACAAACTACCAAATAAGGTAGTAAAATCAAGTCACTAACTTACTGAAACAAATTATAAAAAAGCTTGACAAACGAACACATCGTGTTATGATAGTCAGCTCGCTAGATAGCAAAGCCCTTAAGGGATTGACACTATCTTAGCAAACCAAATATTGCATTACTTACTTACTGGACGACAGAAGTAAGACACTATTTAAAATCAAAACTAAAGAACAACTTGTGTGGATTTTTGCTGAGACAGAATGCTAAAAATAAAGTTGGTTTGAACTTCTTTTCGGAGTTTATTCTAACTATAAAAATTATCATTTAATCAGCAGAAAAACTCAAAGTTAATTCATTACGAACATAATTTTTAGCGATTTGCCAGATTAAATGAGCCAAGATTAGAAGTCGTCTTACTATTTATAGTGAAGACTTCAAGCAAGATTAAACTGAAGAGTTTGATCATGGCTCAGATTGAACGCTGGCGGCAGGCTTAACACATGCAAGTCGAGCGGAAACGATGGGAGCTTGCTCCCAGGCGTCGAGCGGCGGACGGGTGAGTAATACTTAGGAATCTACCTAGTAGTGGGGGATAGCTCGGGGAAACTCGAATTAATACCGCATACGACCTACGGGAGAAAGGGGGCAACTTGTTGCTCTCGCTATTAGATGAGCCTAAGTCGGATTAGCTAGATGGTGGGGTAAAGGCCTACCATGGCGACGATCTGTAGCTGGTCTGAGAGGATGATCAGCCACACCGGGACTGAGACACGGCCCGGACTCCTACGGGAGGCAGCAGTGGGGAATATTGGACAATGGGGGCAACCCTGATCCAGCCATGCCGCGTGTGTGAAGAAGGCCTTTTGGTTGTAAAGCACTTTAAGCAGTGAAGAAGACCATACGGTTAATACCCGTATGCGATGACATTAGCTGCAGAATAAGCACCGGCTAACTCTGTGCCAGCAGCCGCGGTAATACAGAGGGTGCAAGCGTTAATCGGAATTACTGGGCGTAAAGCGAGCGTAGGTGGCTTGATAAGTCAGATGTGAAATCCCCGGGCTTAACCTGGGAACTGCATCTGATACTGTTAGGCTAGAATAGGTGAGAGGAAGGTAGAATTCCAGGTGTAGCGGTGAAATGCGTAGAGATCTGGAGGAATACCGATGGCGAAGGCAGCCTTCTGGCATCATATTGACACTGAGGTTCGAAAGCGTGGGTAGCAAACAGGATTAGATACCCTGGTAGTCCACGCCGTAAACGATGTCTACTAGTCGTTGGGTCCCTTGAGGACTTAGTGACGCAGCTAACGCAATAAGTAGACCGCCTGGGGAGTACGGCCGCAAGGTTAAAACTCAAATGAATTGACGGGGGCCCGCACAAGCGGTGGAGCATGTGGTTTAATTCGATGCAACGCGAAGAACCTTACCTGGTCTTGACATATCTAGAATCCTGCAGAGATGCGGGAGTGCCTTCGGGAATTAGAATACAGGTGCTGCATGGCTGTCGTCAGCTCGTGTCGTGAGATGTTGGGTTAAGTCCCGCAACGAGCGCAACCCTTGTCCTTAGTTACCAGCGGGTTAAGCCGGGAACTCTAAGGATACTGCCAGTGACAAACTGGAGGAAGGCGGGGACGACGTCAAGTCATCATGGCCCTTACGACCAGGGCTACACACGTGCTACAATGGTAGGTACAGAGGGCAGCTACACAGCGATGTGATGCGAATCTTTCAAAGCCTATCGTAGTCCAGATTGGAGTCTGCAACTCGACTCCATGAAGTAGGAATCGCTAGTAATCGCGGATCAGAATGCCGCGGTGAATACGTTCCCGGGCCTTGTACACACCGCCCGTCACACCATGGGAGTTGATTGCACCAGAAGTGGTTAGCCAAACCTTTTAGGATGGCGATCACCACGGTGTGGTTGATGACTGGGGTGAAGTCGTAACAAGGTAGCCGTAGGGGAACCTGCGGCTGGATCACCTCCTTATAGACGGCATTCGCTCAGCAAGAATTCACAACAAGTTGTTCTTTAGTTTAGTTTGTTTATAAGCCTTATTGTATAAAGCTGTTGCTTTAGACATTAAAGGCCTGTAGCTCAGCTGGTTAGAGCACCGTGTTGATAACGCGGGGGTCGGCAGTTCAAGTCTGCCCAGGCCTACCACTTACACATGGGGCCATAGCTCAGTTGGTAGAGCGCCTGCCTTGCACGCAGGAGGTCAACGGTTCGACTCCGTTTGGCTCCACCACTATTATAAACAAGCGTGTATAAATAGAACTAAGTAATCGCAACTGATTATTTACTTCTGTTTTATACAGAACCTAATACCTGACGAAGGATTAGGAACTATTTAAAAACATAGATATGAGTCTGGGTTAGAAAGAGCGTGTTCACGCGCTTCTTTCTAACCTTAATAACTCACTACTTAACGACATCAGTTGTTATCCCAGTAGTGAGTTATTAAAAAAAGTAAAGAGAACTGAATCAAGCGTAAACATAGGTGATATCGTTATAATTGCTGACAAATAGACCCTTTGGGGTTGTATGGTCAAGTAATTAAGCGCACATGGTGGATGCCTTGGCAGTCAGAGGCGATGAAAGACGTGACAGCCTGCGATAAGCTTCGGGGAGGCGGCAATATCCTGTGATCCGGAGATTTCTGAATGGGGAAACCCACTTAGCATAAGCTAGGTATCTTATATTTATATAAGAAGCGAACGAGGGGAAGTGAAACATCTCAGTACCCTTAGGAATAAACATCAATTGAGATTCCCCAAGTAGCGGCGAGCGAACGGGGAGAAGCCGATTGGCACTAGAATAGAAGAACAGCGTGGGAAAGCTGACCATAGTAGGTGATAGTCCTGTATTTTAAATTCTAGCGTCAACATATTAAGTAGAGCGGGGCACGAGAAATCCTGTTTGAAGATGGGGGGACCATCCTCCAAGGCTAAATACTCCTGACTGACCGATAGTGAACCAGTACCGTGAGGGAAAGGCGAAAAGAACCCCTGTGAGGGGAGTGAAATAGAACCTGAAACCGTGTGCGTACAAGCAGTGGGAGCCACCTTGCGTGGTGACCGCGTACCTTTTGTATAATGGGTCAGCGACTTATATTCTGTAGCAAGGTTAACCGTTAGGGGAGCCGTAGGGAAACCGAGTCTTAATAGGGCGTATAGTTGCAGGGTATAGACCCGAAACCGAGTGATCTATCCATGAGCAGGTTGAAAGTGCCGTAACAGGCACCGGAGGACCGAACCCACTGTCGTTGAAAAGCCAGGGGATGACTTGTGGATAGGGGTGAAAGGCTAATCAAACTCGGTGATAGCTGGTTCTCCCCGAAAGCTATTTAGGTAGCGCCTCGGACGAACACCATTGGGGGTAGAGCACTGTTTCGGCTAGGGGGTCATACCGACTTACCAAACCGATGCAAACTCCGAATACCGATGAGTGATATCCGGGAGACACACAGTGGGTGCTAACGTCCATTGTGGAGAGGGAAACAACCCAGACCGCCAGCTAAGGCCCCAAATTCCTAGTTAAGTGGGAAACGAGGTGGGAAGGCATAGACAGCTAGGAGGTTGGCTTAGAAGCAGCCATCCTTTAAAGAAAGCGTAATAGCTCACTAGTCGAGTCGGCCCGCGCGGAAGATGTAACGGGGCTCAAACTAGGAGCCGAAGCTGCGGATTTGAATTTGTTTTCAAGTGGTAGGGGAGCGTTGTGTAAGCCTGTGAAGGTGTGTTGTAAAGCATGCTGGAGGTATCACAAGAGCGAATGCTGACGTGAGTAACGATAATGCGAGTGAAAAGCTCGCACGCCGGAAGATCAAGGGTTCCAGTCCAACGTTAATCGGGGCTGGGTGAGTCGACCCCTAAGGCGAGGCCGAAAGGCGTAGTCGATGGGAAATCGGTTAATATTCCGATACTTGTTTATGATGCGATGGAGGGACGGAGAAGGTTATGTCAGCCTAGTGATGGTTATCTAGGTGAAAGGATGTAGGCTTGCAGCTTAGGTAAATCCGGGCTGCTATAT
>NZ_JBPYDC010000047.1:0-4833 GCF_051847575.1 Psychrobacter sp. 1U2 | reverse complement strand
AGAAGTAGAGGGTAACAAGAATGTAATCAAACCTAATATCCTTGAAGACTTCTCTTCTAGAAATCTGTAGCGTGAAACTTCATCATCATAAAGCTTAGAAGATATATCTAATAAGGTTTTATAATTGCTAGGTGAGGTTACCTCGATCAAATCATCTAATTTGCTACTTAAGTCACTAAAGAACGTTAATAAACCTTTAATCTTTTTCATATAAAAAACCATATAAATGATAAGTAATGGTTGAGTCCCACTGACTAAGTGCGAACTTACGAAAACTATGCTAACATTCCACTTTGTTACAGTATAGCTAGATTTCATAATTCGCAAAGGGGAAACCCCCTTGACCCCCAAAAAAGAGAAAAGATATGTCAAAATTTATTAGATATGAAGATAAGTACATTAACCTAGATTTCGTCAGTAAGGTAGACATGAAAAAAGGAATGGATAATAAATACTATATTGAAATGTATTTATCTAATGCCGCGCATTCTACTCTACGAATTGTGATTGAAGAAGAGGCTAAGGCTAAAGCTACATTTAATGAGATAGGGGTTGTATTGGGATCTCAGAATTTCGTTAGTTCTATTAGCTAATCATGGCAATCTATCACCTATCGACTAAGCCAGTATCACGCAGTAGTGGAAGAACCGCCACTGCGTCTATTGCTTATCGTGCCGGTATTGCTATCAAAGATGAACGTACAGGCAAAGAACACGACTACACTAAGAGAAGCGGTGTAGTATCTACCCGACTTCATACCCCAAATGATTTAGAGATTAAGCGTAACGAGCTTTGGAACTTAGCGGAAGCCACCGAAACAAGAAAAAACAGCAGAACCGCAAGAGAGATAGTCGTTAATCTACCCCATGAATTATCAGGGCGTGGGCGTATTATGCTCGTGAATGAGTTCGCCAAGGACTTAGCCAATCAATATGGTGTTGCCGTTGATGTGGCAGTACATACACCTGATGCACAGGGCGACAACCGTAACCATCACGCCCATATTATGTTGACCACACGCAAGCTGGAACGCTTAGAGAGTGGCAGAGTCGCCTTAACTAGCAAATCACAGCTAGAAATGAGCAATACCCAGCTTAAAGAGCGTGATTTACCAAGTGCTAGGGACGAGCTGAAGCTGATCCGTAAGCAATGGGCTGATTTGACCAATAAACACCTCAAAGAAGCCAAAGTTGATGCTCGAATTGACCACAGAAGCCATAAAGACAGAGGTTTAGAGCAACTACCCACGCAAAAGCTAGGTTGGGAAGCGTCAGCGATGGAGCGCAAAGGTATCGCCACCGATAAAGGCGATTACAATCGCATGGTTAGGGATTTTAACCAAACGCTGAACCAAGTAGCGGAGCTTGATAAGAGCATAAAAGACTTAAAAGAGCAGCGAGAACAAAGCAATGACAGAGTTAGAGAAGCAATTGACCGAACAATTGAATATGTTAAGTTCACAGCTAAAAACACAGCACGAACAGATCAAAACACAGACTTCGCAAATCAAGTCATTGCTGACGCTCAGCGGCAAACAGAAGAAGCAGAACGAGCTATTGACCGAGCGAATAGAGCAATTGCTGAACATCAACGCCAACTAGAAGCCAAAAAATCTAGTGCAAAACTAGATAGAACAGTTGCTCCAACACCTCAACAAATCAAAAAACAAAGCGAGGTAACAGCAGTTACCAAGCCATCGCCTGATGTGTTCAGAGAGAACCGCAAGATATACTTGGAGTATGTCGAAAAGATTGAAACAGCAGCCAAAGCTATTTTAAGCAGTCAGCTAAAGACACTACAGGACAAGGGTAAGCCTGCACTGGCTAATTTTGAGAAGTTACGAGATAACGAGCCGTTATTTTTTGGTAAAGACAAATGGCGAGAGGACAAACAAAACGCCTTAAATGCGTTTAATGCGATCAAGGCAAGGCATGACAGCATTAAAGATAATGGCGTAACTGATGAACACTTAGAACAAGCTAAGCAGCACATAGCCAAACATGAACCGTCATATCATGCCAAAGCACAACAGGCGATTGAGATACTACAAGAGTTAAACAGGGCGAAAAAAGACGAGAAAGCAAAAGAGTATGGGGCAGACTTCCACGCCCAACAAGGCAAAACGTATAGCGGTAAGATATTGCGAGCTGATGAAAATGGCATTGTGCAGCAGACAAGGGACGGAACTGTTTATCACCCTGCTTTATCAAGTGTTGAGCAAGGGAAATCATATAATCTTGAGAACAATGGCAGCAGCTACAACGTACAACAGGAATATGAAGTCAGAAAAACTGATAAGAGCCTAGACCAAGATAGGGGCATGAACAGGTAACTAACGCCCTTCGGTTGTTGGATCAGAGGTAGCCAGGACAGGCGAAAAGACTGCCTGATCTTGGCTACCTCTTGATCTCAACAGTCTAAGTAATCACGTATTGGGCGCTTCGTAAATTGGGTAGGGTCTTTTTTTAGACGGTTTATCATCTCAAATTCCCATCCTTGCTCTGTCTGTCCTGCTGGACTGGTCGAGCTAACCAAGTGATTGTAATCTGCCATAAACTGTTTGTTACGTGCGATACGCCCCAACTGTTTATCACTCAACCCTTCAACCATAAACATATCGCCATTGTCAGAGTTACGCTGAACACTAATTTCTTTCGTTTTTTTCTTCTCTAAAATAATAAAACTAAAACCTACAATTCTGCGGCCTTTTTTCTTTTGAGTGTAACTAATATTGAGGTCTGATTTCTCGTTTATCTCTTCAACAGCAAGCTCTAAGACTCTCTTTTTAAAGTTACTCATAGTCTGGTATTCGTCAGACTCTAGCCCTAACTGACCTCTAAATTTCTCCAATTCGAATACAGGTGTTTTTTTGGCTTGCTTCCATTGAACCAGCAACTCATAAAGTCTTACCGAATAATTACTATCCATTGCAGCCGTTTGTTCTAGTAAATACTTAGTAAAAAACTCTTCAGCCCCATCAATCCGAGTAATACCTTTTACTACAGCTGGAGTAAATACAACTTCGATCGCTCCTTCGTCATCTAAATATCTAACTTGAGACAACCAGCGAGATTTAACTAGCTTACCTTCATCATCAAAGTAGCTAAAACGTCTGTTGAACAACGTGTCTTCAGCGTCCTTCATCATTAGGTAACCATTTTGACGAGTGGTATTAAAAACCTCAGAATACCTTTTGGCATCAATACGAAGTGGTATCTCTGCACTTAATCCTGTACCAGTTTCTCTTGCATCTACAATTGCCAATTGTACTATGCGTATTTCTGATAGCTTTAGATTTTGTAGTACGGTGTTTAGATAATTGGTTTTTACTACTAGATTAGATTTAGCCATAATAACTTCCATGTTTGAATACATATATTTAATTGTATATTTAAATACAAATTTATTCAAGTATTCGAATGGTAAGTAAACGTATTCGAATGGGTAAGTAAACGTATTCGAATGGGTAAGTAAACGTATTCGAATGGGTAAGTAAACGTATTCGAATGGGAGCTACACCCCTTTAATGATAAGAGATTCAGAGGTCTTAAAAGCTTTTAAAAGCCTTAAAAGCCTTAAAAGCCTTTTTGATTGTCGATAAATAAATAAAAACAAAAGAAAAAAATTGCCTAATACACTTCCTTGAAACATCAATAATTGAGTAGTAACATCGTATTTTTCCACTTAATTCAGTGAGGTAAATTTATGTCTACGAGAGAATGTGATGTATGTGGTGGTATAGGTCTTATACAGAACAATATGAATAAACAACAACCATGCTGGCAGTGTGGTGGAAGCGGTAATGTAGAAGATTATGAATCTTTCAATGACTACGACGATGATGATGATGACTAAAGTAACGACACTAATTAAGTAACGTTGATTAATTAGTGTCGTAAACAGCTCTATATTAGCTCATACCATTTTGATTACTATTTTCTGATACCCTACTACCCAATTCACTCTTAAAGCCCTCTAAACGGCTAATATCAGCCTTTCTAGTCACGTGTTTTTCAATGTCAGCTAGAATTTGAGGGATACGGCTAGGGTCTTCTTCAGCTATTTTCATTATCATGCCACCAAGCACAGATTTTTGACCATTCATCTTTTTATCAATTTGTACTTTTAGTCGTTTGGCTTTGTCTAATGCTTCTTGTCTCTTCTGCTCAAGATTTTTAATATCCATTAAATATCAACCTAGTTGCTATCCTTTTTTATTAGAATTTATAACTGTTTTGCTGTCTCTTACCATCACAGTTATAACCTTTGGTTGGCTATCCGCAGTCGTTTGTACTTTATGATTGTTATCACCTTTAACTGAAGTTACGGTGACAGTGTCAATATCGTGTTCAGGTTTATATTTATCTGACATTTTATTTCCTATGACTTATTTTGTTAAAGAAAAGAAGCTCATTGCTATGAATATAGCCATAATACAGGAAGAAATAAAGTAAGCGATTAGAAACCTATAAGCATAGTCTAAACATTGAGCCTTTTTTTCATTAACTGTCCTATACTGATCTATAGAGCGACGGTAAGCTTGTAAGAAGTTGAGGTAGATAGTATTAAAGTTCTTACTATCTGCTTCACCAATGTTTTGTTCAGATATTATCAGCACAGGTTTTTTTGACATATAGTAAGTCGCCAAAACGCATGATAAGGATAGTAAAAGGGCAACTATTGATATCAAAATTGATAGCATCACATAGGGGTTGAACAAGTCACTATTGTTAGAGTAAATCCAGTATAAAATAGTAGAAGTAGAGGGTAACAAGAATGTAATCAAACCTAATATCCTTGAAGACTTCTCTTCTAGAAATCTGTAGCGTGAAA
>NZ_JBPYDC010000046.1:0-5711 GCF_051847575.1 Psychrobacter sp. 1U2 | reverse complement strand
ATAAAGCTACGTCTATCGACCCATAAAGCTACGTCTATCGACCCATAAAGCTACGTCTATCGACCCATAAAGCTACGTCTATCGACCCATAAAGCTACAGTGTATATAATTTTGTAGCTTTATGGGTTATAGTGCTTATATCATTCACTATGGAAAGTATGAAATGAGCGATAAGCAGTTAATAACCAAAGATAATAAATTAATCAGTGCTAGTTACTCCCTTGGCATACCTGAGCAGCGCCTCATTTTTCTAGCAATCATTGAGGCTAGGGAACAAAAACAGTTGATTGACGCTAGAGGTGTTCTTCAAATTAAAGCAAAGAGCTATCAAGAGCAATTCAAGGTGGAGAAGCATACTTCATACGATGCCTTAAAAAGTGCTACAAGTGGATTGTTTGATGCTCATTTTGAGTATGAAGACATTCACGAACAGACAGGAAAGTTAGCTCGCCATGTGATTAGATGGGTGCAAAAAATAACCTACATTGATGCTGCTGGTCTGGTTGAGCTGCAATTCACAGATGCAGTTATTCCGCTTATAACAAGACTTAGCGAGCAATACACTGAATATGAGTTGAAGCAGGTTAGTGAGTTACAAAGCGAGTATTCAATCAGGCTTTATGAGTTAATGATGCAATGGAAAGCAATTGGTAAAACTAACAGAATATCAGTGGATGATCTACGCAGGAAATTAGGTGTTGAGCCTGAGCAGTACAAGAAAATGAATAACTTCAAAGCTCGAGTTTTAGACCATGCTATCAATCAAATAAATAAACATACAGATATTCAAGCCGAGTATGAGCAACACAAAGATGGACGTGTAATTGTAGGTTTTACATTCAAATTTAAGGTGAAGAATGATAAAAGAAAAACCACTACTGAGCTTAAGAAAAGAGATGTTGATACAGCAGATATGTTCACAGTTGAAGGATTAAACGATAAACAGTTAGGGCGTATTGCTCGCAACCCTCAGTTTATTACTGACTATAATCACATGGTCAGCCCTACCAGTGCAGCAGGACAAAGCGATAGTGGTTGGGAGTTTGAGATGACTAACCGCCTAAAAAAAGACCCTTCTCAGTTCAAGAAGCGTCCAATCAGGGATTATTTAGATTATTAATGCTAGCGGTCTATTATAAGTGGTTCCATTATAGCAGTCTGTTTTAAGTAGTCTGTTAATAGGTTTGAAGGCTGAAATATTTGGTTCCCTTGGGGTATGGTTTATTGATAGGGTCTTTTTCTCTGCGCACCTATTTTAGCTCCATAGATTATGAAGTGAATTATCCATGAAAAAATCAGATATGGAGTAAAAAGTATTAAAAATACTCCGAAACCATCAATAATACGAATGAAAGTATAATTCTTAAAATACGACTTACCCTCCTCCGCTATATTATTGAACGCTATTTCGTCTTCTGGATTGATAAACTCTATTCGTCCATCCGACACAAAGTTAGGTTGGATTTTTTTGCGATGATGGCTACAACTGATTCTGTTCTGTGGCAATATTAAGCAATTACTTGTTTCTAATATTTTACCGTCTACTAAACTGCTTACGTCTTGCATTCCATTGTCAGTAGTATTGAAATAAACCTTCATTGGGACATCAATGTCATACAACCCCAAAAACCTATCTGGGGAATCAACGAAATACTTTAAATGTAAGTCAGATTGGAACTGATAAGTATTTATCATTGGAGAACAATAAGCCTTACTCACACTACATTGTACAAATTGCCCTTTTGGATGAAAAATACCTTCTTGTCCTACGTAAAGACTAAGAGCTAAAGTTGGAACAGCTAATACTATTGATAACCGAACATATTGTTTTTGATTCAAATCAACCTCGTAGATATTTTTTTAATTTCAAATAATTAGTAGTAATCATGCTAACCAATTCCCTAAAAAACAATGTAAATGCTTGATATTTAAAATAATAAATTAGGATAGTTTTTGGTTTTTTAATCGCATTATCAAATCCCGATACTAATATAGGACTTTCTGGATCTTCCCTAATCTCTGGAAAGCTTTTCTTATCTAAGCTCTTAGCTTTATTATAGAAAGTACCAACGGTATTTTTGATTTGTGTCGCTATAGCCCTTTCGTTACTGGCTAACCCACTAAACGATATAGCACTATTGCAAATTTGACGAGCAATCAATCTAAGTTCTTCCAATTTAGCTGTGTTGTCGTCTTTTAATGGTTTCATCATCTCACTATCTAGATCAACAAGGTATTCCCTATATTCTTCCAGAAGAACTAAGATTTTTGCAGCCTCATTTGACATTATTTCACTGCGTTTTTGACCTCTCCATTGGTAGAATATAAATAAAGCAACCGATCCTGTGATGAAGGGCGCAATAGCTTTCCAGTCCCAGCTACAAAAATCCATCTATAAACCCTATACCAAGTATAATTTTCATTAGAGTCTCAAATTTATATTTTTTTAATTATTAGAACTATGATACTTCTCCACTGTCACAGTTTTCAGATTCTTTACCAAGTCTAACATTAAATCCTTATCTCCCTGTCTGGTCAGGAAGTTCAATAGATTATCGGCTGTATATTCCTTTAAACCATTTACTGCATCCTTCTCTAAGGCATCTACAAGAAAAGCACCCAGTAGTATTTTTTGCCGTGTTAGCTTCTTATCTAACTTCTGCTTCTCTCTATTTATCTTAAGCTCAAGATCATTAATCTTCTGCTGCTCTTTCAAATCATTACCACCAAGTAAGCTCATAACTCTTCCTTAAATCATCAAATTATAGTTCTCTTAACTATAGCAACTTCGCTAATACCTAACAACAGTTTATGATATAGTTAATCGACGGATGGTTGAAGTCCCACTGACTAAGTGCGAGTTTTCGACTTTACAAATGTTTATCCCTAACGGTCACACATTTATAAAATCAAAACACGTTAGGGGAAACCCCTAAAACCCCACTACTAACAGAAAGACGTTAGTGGCAAAAACTAAAAACCGAGCAATCAATAATGGCTATTTTCATCGCATCGACTAAATCCATATCACGAGGTAACGGACAAAGTGCTGTTGCTAGTGCGAGCTATCGCGCAGGAGTAGAGCTTGAAGATAAGCGATATGGCAAGACCCATGACTATTCAAAAAAGCATGGCGTGATGAGTGCCGATATTATTTTTCCGACAGCGTTGGCTGCTGCCAACGCTGATATTGATCGTAGTGATTTATGGAACAAAGCGGAAGCTGCCGAGAAAAGAAAAGATGCGCGTGTGGCTCGCGAATGGCTGGTTAATCTACCGTACGAGCTGAACGAGCAAGAGCGTAAGGAGTTAGCGCATAGCTTCGCCCAAACCCTAGCGGATCGTTACGGTACGATTGCCGACTGTGCTATCCATCAACCCACACAAAAAGAGATTGATCGGGGTGCAGACCCTCGCAACTTCCATGCTCATATCATGTTCACCACGCGCACCGCAGCGCTTGACGATAATAACGAGATCATACTAACCGACAAAGCGAGCATTGAGCTGTCCGATAATAAGCGGCGCTCGCTTGGCATGGCGCGAGTCAGCCATGAGATTACAGACGTTCGCCAAATATGGGAGCATATCGCCAACGAAAAACTAGCCGAGCATGACCATAAATTGATTGATAGTCGCAGCTATGCCGCGCAAGGAATTGATATTGAGCCACAGCTCAAAATGGGGTCAGTGGCTACCAAGCTAGAACGTGACAAATACGAGCGAGAGCTAAGAAAAGCAGAGCAAGCCAAAGAAGAAGGCAAGCACTACGAGATTGATAAAACGCCAGCAACACAGCTTGGCACCATCAACGAAATAATTAACGAGCGTAACGAGCTAGTTTGGGGCGTTGAGCTTGCCAAAAATCAGATCGTGAATGATGCCGCTGATGCCATTATCTTGAATGGTCATAAGATTGAAGACGTTGAACACAGCACACCGCCACCAACAAAGGCGATCAGTATTGATTTACCCACGCCAAGCAGGACAACCACAGCAGATGAACCCATCAAAGAACCTGAATCGCTACCTGCGCCAAAGCCTAAAGCGCCTACGCTAGATGCGGTTGCACAAGCTATGGCGATGGCAAAGGGCATTAAGACTAAGCGCGAGAATGAGCAAAAACAAAAAGACTTAGCATTGGAGCAGCAGCGACAGCGCGACCTTGCCGACCAACAAAAACGTGAACAAGCCGAACGTGAGCGCGTTGAACAGGCACGAGCCGACAGAGCAAGGCAGCTTGCGCTTGAAAACAAGCAATTCCTTGCCGACAAAAAATCACTGTATGCAGCTGTAATGGCACAATTGGAACAGCATACGCAGAAAGGGATTGATCCAAACAGCAAGACCGGCAAACTTATTTTAGCGATTTCAGTCGCTAATGAAGTCATGCACAGCCTCGATAAATACACGGATAACCCAAACACCACACAAAGACAGCGCGAGCTTGCGTCAAATGAGCGTGGCGCGTTAACGGACTTAGTTAACGACAAATCACAGCAAGCATTGAATGAGATTAAAAATATACACTATACCAGTGAGCGTAAAACGCACACAGCAGCCCTACAAGGCGTTTTAAGTGAATTTATAGACAATCACAGCCAAACTATCGAAAAAACTCAGAAGCAAGCACTACAGAGCGTCCAAAAAGAGATTACAGACTACAGTAACGAGATTAATCGCAGCCGCAGCTATGGATTAGGAAGATAAAAATGTCAGAGACACCCAACCTTGAAGACCTACTTACCGCCATTGCCACATTGACAGAACATAATACTGCCTTGTTAGAAAAAATAGAGGCAACAGATCAAGCCACCAAAGACAGAGACGAAGCAACCGCCAAGCTGGTAAACAATCTAACAGCTCAGCTCAATGATTATCAAGAACGAGAGAATGTCATCAAATCAGCGATTGCTATTGGTGCGGCTAAAGAGGTTAGCAAAGAAGTGTCTGCGGTGCTTAATCACTACCATAACCAGTTAACGCAAGGCGTTGGTGGTCATGTTGAAAAGGCGAATCATCACTTAGTACAAACCGTGAACCTAGCCACCACCAGCATTAATGATTTATCCATATTATCGTCAGATATGAAAAAAACCTTTGATGCCAACTTTAAGAGTTTAAGCTTTTTTTCTACTGAGTTTGAGGAACAAAATCGGCAATTAGCCAATGATGCCAAAAACACGTTAATCAGTGTTAGAAAGGAAGCTAGAGAAGGCGCTGAACGATACACCAAAGAGTTATCAGATGAGTTTGCTAGATCACTAAGTTGGAAGGCTGCTGGTCTGGTAGGTGCTATATGTGCTTGTATATTTGCTCTTACTTTATTTTCTGTTTGGTTACTTGTGCCTAGCAAAGCAGACATTGCAGAGCGTCAAACTAAATACAATAGTTTAGCAGCAGCTAAGATTGCTCATAATGTGGTTAACGGTCCAGATGGTGAATTTTATGCGAGAGTCACTCCGAATACTTGCTTTACAGGTACAGATAAGTATCGATACTGCAAATTTAGATAGGTAAAAGCTCTTGTTCTTTTAGTTAATAAAAAAAAGAAAAAAGGTTTTTAATGTTTTTAATGTTTTTAAAAGCTTTTAAGCTCTCGCTATCCTTTGCTATTTAAGGGCTGTAGCATCAATAAAGCTACGTCTATCGACCCATAAAGCTACGTCTATCGACCCATAAAGCTACGTCTATCGACCCATAAAGCTACG
>NZ_JBPYDC010000045.1:0-5814 GCF_051847575.1 Psychrobacter sp. 1U2 | reverse complement strand
TTTAATCTTAGGTGACAACGGTTGACGCCTGATATCCACGCTCTAGAAGGATGTGGTTTTACGGCGCTGGTGATAAATTAATAAAAAAAAGAGCGACTTGATATTTCAAGTTGCTCTTTTTTAGTTGGGTTCTGATAGTTAAATCAGAGTTATCGATTTCTCAGATTAGTTACAATATTAGTCCGCTTTGTGCCACTCAAATTTCTCAAATGGCTTATCCACTGGGGTGTCAGCCAGATGGTTTGTGTAGTTGCTCATCACTTTTTGCGCTACGCCTAGTACCACTTCTAACACTTGGCGCTTAGTAAAACCTGCGTCCAAGAATGCTTGTACTGCCTCATTATCGACATTACCACGATTGCGGACGACAGAGAGCGTGAAGTCGCGTAATGCTTCTAACTTAGACGTCGGTAGTGGCGTCTCATTACGTAATGCTTCGGTTATCGCATCATCCACTTTCATGCTTTTTGCAATACCAGTATGGGCAGGCACACAGTAATGACATTCATGCTCGACGTTAATAGCCTGCCAAACAACGGTGGTTTCTTCATCGTCAAAGCTGCTGTCTAAGAACAGTTGATGAAGGCGCTGATAGCCTTCTAGCAAACCAGGCGCTTCAGCCATAACGGCGTGTAAGTTTGGAATCATACCAAAGGCGCTAAGCGAGTTATCTAGTAAAGCATGGCTGTCTTTTGGGGCAGTCTCTATATTGTGTAATGTAAAATCGGTCATATAAAATCCTTAGCAAAATATTTTAGTGAAATTAAGATGGGTTTGATGGATAGCTAGAAACTAAGTCAGATAATGCAAGTAACGTCTGGTTATCTGACTCAATGCGCTCACTGATAGCACTATAAATTATTTTGAGCAATCACTCAAATATAAATTGAATGATTGCTCAAATATTTGTAACCCTTGTTAACATTACCGCTTTTTAGCCGAGTTGCGATACGCCAAAAGCGACCTTTACGTATTATAAAGACCGCTTTGAAAAACCTATTGCTATAGTTATAACTTAGTAGGCGCCCTTGCTATAAATAAGCTCATAGCTGTGGCTATATATCTCAACAATGTTGCCGAACGGGTCTTCCATATAAATCATACGGTAAGGCTTCTCGCCAGGATAGTAGTAACGCGGTTTTTCCATACGCTGCTTACCACCAGCGGCAACAATACGTTCAGCAAGTCCCTCTACATTTGGATCTTGAACACAGAAATGAAAAATACCTGTCTTCCAGTATTCAAAGTTATTTTCAGGATCTTCTTGATTTTTGAACTCAAATATTTCAACACCGATGCGATCACCCGTCGATAAATGGGCAATACGAAAGCTACCCCAGCCAGCACCAAACACTTCGGTACACATCTCACCAATTGCACTGTCATCTTCAACGATTTCAGTCGGCTCCATAATGGTATACCAGCCCATAACTTCAGTATAAAACTTCACCGCTGCTGCTAAGTCTGGGACGGATAGGCCGATGTGTGAAAAACTTCTAGGATAAGTATTACTCATTACTGTTGCTCCTGTTTGATAGGTTTATTATTTAACCTGGAGCTACTATACAAAGTTATATTTATTACGTAAAATTATCATTTATTATAAATATAAGTATGGTTTGTAATGATAAATACCACCTGGTTACGTACTTTTTGTACTTTGGTAGAAGTTGGCCATTTCACTCGTACGGCTGAGCGTTTACACATGACGCAATCTGGGGTTAGCCAACATATTAGTAAACTTGAATCACAGTTAGATATCGCGCTACTCATACGCCAAGGCAAGCAGTTCTCTCTAACCCATGCAGGTAAGAAACTGTATAGCGAAGCCTCAGATATCTTATTAAAGCTCTCTAGTTTAGAGCAGCAGATGAGGGAAGATTCGGCATTTGAAGGCAGGGTGCGCTTAATGTCACCTGGTAGTGTTGGGCTGAAGCTCTATCCCAAACTATTGTCATTACAACAGCAGCACCCTAAGCTCATCATTGATTATCGTTTTGCTCCAAATCCAGATATCGAACAGGCACTTGTTAATCATGAGATTGACATAGGTTTTATGACAACTATTTCAGCGTCAGAGACGATAAGTTGTCAAGTTATTGCCACAGAAGCTTTGATGTTAGTGACGCCGGCTAGTGTTGAGACGCCAAGTTGGGAGACTCTCATACAACTTGGATTTATTGATCATCCTGACGGCGCACATCATGCCAGCATGTTGCTCAGCGCCAATTATCCAAACTTTCAGCACAGTAATGACTTTGAGCAAAAGGGTTTTTCCAATCAGATAGCGCTAATTTTAGAGCCTGTGAGTCGAGGGCTTGGATTTACGGTGTTGCCTGCCCATGCGGTTGCCGCTTATCAAAAACCTCAGCTTATCAAAAGCCATTATCTGCCAACGCCAGTTAGTGAGACGCTCTATTTAGCAACCAAGCGTGACCATGTACTACCTAATAGAATGCAGACTGTGATTGATGAGGTAAAGAGATGGCTGTAGTTTTACCCTATTAGACAGGATCTGATCTACTATAGGCATATTGTCAGATAGATACTGGTAATACTATTTCAACGATAAGTCCCTGAATACCATCTTCACGATTGCGAGCACTAATCTGTCCTTGGTGCGCGGCAATAATCGCCTGAGCAATAGCCAGTCCAAGACCGTAACCACCTTCTTGTTTGCTGGTTTTATTAAGAGCAGAACTTGTTGGGCGTTGTCTGGACGCATCTAAGCGTACAAAGGGCTGAAAGATACGCTCTAGATTATCGTTATCTATGCCCGATCCTTGATCTACAATACTTATTTTCAGTGCAGACGTTTGATTGGTAAGTTTAATAGTTTCAATATTGGCTGCGACGATAGAGTGCGAGTTTGAATAGATAAAAGCATTACGAATCACATTTTCAAAAGCGCTATGTAATTGTTCTCGATTACCAACGATAGTGTATGAAAGCTTATCATCACTTGCCTCATCATTATTATTCAAGCATTGCCATTCAACGTGCTTATCATAAAACTCAAAGCTCACGTCCTGACCAATCTCATCAAGGAGCATCGCTATATCTATGGACTCACAGTCCTCAGGGCGTGCCACATAACGCTGCATTTGTAGGGACTGAATATGAATAATCTGCCCAATAAGCTCATTCATGCGAGTGGACTCTTTTTGGATACGATCCAGATAATGCGTCGCATTGGGGGCGTAATCGCGAGTCAGCTCCGTTGCCACCTCAAGGCGTGCTAGTGGCGAGCGCAGCTCATGAGAGATGTCGCTGAGCATTTGCTTACGGGACATCTCGCTATCAGCCAGTCTATTAGACAAGTCTGCAACATCTTTTGCCAAAGCACCCAATTCATCATCCCCAAGATTAGATAAATCATCACCCGCCAAATAATCACCTGCGCTCATACGATGCACCCTAAACTGAACCTGACGAATACGTTTAGATAAAGCACGGCTAAACCAGTAACAAGCCAATAGACTAAACAGTAAAATAATACCAAAGCGCACCGGAAAATGAGTTCTTTGTAAGGCGATAAGATCGGGCAGCGGCAGGCGCGGTTGTAGTTGCACAGTATAAGTATAGCTATCAGGTGTGGTGACAGATATATCTTGCAGCTCAGGATAATTGTCCGTACTTGGCACCACCTCTTGAATCATTGGGTTGGGTAGCAAGGTGCGGTTGTTATTTGCCTCGGTTGGCCTGCTATTTCGACTTATTGACGGTATAAAGCGTGAGTATAAGGGCGCGCCGTGTTCATCAACGATAATAATCTGATCACGAAGACCACGCTCATTGCGATAGATTTGTCGTACCCCGTCATAGTCACCTGCCTTGAGTGTCTGTATCACCTCTTGACGCACAGTGACTAGGTGCGCCACTTGCATCGCCATCCGTGATTCTAGTGCTTGCGCGTTTATCCCTCTCTCTATGGCGACCGATATCACTGACGTTAATAGCAACAGCAATAATAGACTTAAAAACAGTCGCCAAAATAGGGGTAGTGAAGGAATAACTTTGCGCTTTTTATCTGATTTTTGATCCAAATTATTCATCACAGTACCAACTGATAGCCTC
Source organism: Psychrobacter sp. 1U2 (assembly GCF_051847575.1). NCBI lineage: Bacteria > Pseudomonadati > Pseudomonadota > Gammaproteobacteria > Moraxellales > Moraxellaceae > Psychrobacter > Psychrobacter sp. 1U2. The sequence continues at coordinate 1,737 of NZ_JBPYDC010000045.1, read as the reverse complement.
TACCACGAATAGCCTTAATAGGCTCATCATGAAAGGGCTGAAGTTTTTTGCGCAGGCGCGAGACATGCACATCAAGGCTACGATCAAAGGGCTGTAGCTCACGCTGTAGTACGGTTTGCGATAGCCACTCTTTGCTGACAACCTCACCTTGGCGCTGTAGCAGTGCCCCTAATAAATCAAACTCAGTACCGGTCACTTGTAGAGGAGTACCATCGATGGTGCAGATACGATGATCTTGATCTAGAGTTAAGCGCTTATTAGTGAGAGTAGGGGCATTTGTGGTTGGCATAGTGGTGCGCTTAATAACGGCGTTGATACGTGCCAGCAATTCTCTAGGGTTACAAGGTTTGGCAATATAGTCATCAGCGCCAAGCTCAAGACCAATAATACGATCAATCTCATCGCCTTTTGCCGTCAACATAATCACAGGGATTTGACGAGTGGCTGGCAGCTGACGCAATACGCTAAGCCCATCTATTTTGGGCATCATAATATCGAGTACGAGCAGATCATACTGATAAGCAGTATCTTGCAAGCGCTCTAGTACTTGCTCGCCATCGTATACACAATCGCAACTGACTTCATGATTGTGTAGATATTCTTGGAGTAATTGGGTCAGCTCTTCATCATCGTCGCCAAGCAAAATATGGGTCATCAGCTAGTCCTAAGTTTTTGATAAAAGATCGCTTATTATCATACTGTTTTTGTGCGTCGCTCATACTACTACATTCAACGAAGCTAAATTTAATAAAGCCACATCCAACAAAGCCATCAGAGTATTCCACACATCAGTGCATAAAGTCAGTTTACAAGAGATAAGGGCCTAATGGCGTCAATCGTAACCTTTCTTAAAGTTTCATAAATCTACGCAACATGCCTTTGTATTATGATTTGTCTTGTCGATAGAACCTTGTTTTATCACGGGGCTGACAATGATTCGCAAGACTGTAAATTGAGCAAGCCCTCATAACTTTAATATTCATTCCAAAAGGAAATCATAATGAAAAATCTAACCATCGCCACCCTATTATCAGCGTCAACTTTATTGGGAATGGCTGGCATTGCTAGTGCCGCACCAGACAATCAACCGCAGCGCGCATCCCAGATGCAACACCATAAAGGCGGTATGTCTGCAAACAAAGGGCCATTATCACAGCTTAATCTGACAGCCACGCAGCAAGCTCAAATCGAGGCTATTAAAGAGGCTAAAAAGACGGAGCGTGATAACAACCGCGCGCAAAATCAAGCCCAGCGAGAGCAGATGCGCGAGCAAGTACAAGCCTTATCAAATGCCAATACGCTTGATACGGTCACCTTAAATCGCTTAGCAGATCAACATGCCCAGCAGGCCAAACAGCGTTTTATCGATAGGGTTCAAAGCCAACAAGCGATCGCTAAAGTATTGACTGCGGATCAGCGCGCACAATTGCAGCAAATGCGAGCAGAACGCGGCGAGCAAGGTGAGAATAGAGGTAGAGGCGACAGAGGCCATAGCCGCAGTGGTGCTTGATGTTATTTATTTTCAAAGGCACTTTTTAAGAAGTTGAACCTTTGACTTCCTCCCCTCCCTAAACGGAGGGGATTCCTCCAGCGAGACGGCAAAGCCCTGCCGCAAGAATATTTCTAGCTTCATTAATATCTCTATTATGAAAGGTCTAGTATGAACCGACCCCCATAAGTTGGACACAACTTATGGGGTATTTTTATGCATTACGACCTAGACTTTAAGCTGCAAGT
>NZ_JBPYDC010000044.1:0-5906 GCF_051847575.1 Psychrobacter sp. 1U2 | reverse complement strand
GATATCACTTGCATAACTCATCTCAATGGAACAACTAAAGAGCTGACTCTGCCCCCTGAGAAGGTTTTGATGCTGATGAGCTATTACATAAATGGCCAACGTGTATTGACCATGATGCCCTGGTGATGGGTTTAGGTTAAAGTGCAGTTGCACAGAGTTTGGGAAAGGCTCTACATATCAGCATAAAACTTCTGGATAAAGTCACGAGTCTTGCTCATGAGTCGCTCGTGAAGGGGTTTGCGCTCAAATAGCTTAACTTTATAGTTAGGTAGCGCTTTCACTTCGTTACGGTCAGGTAGCCGCTTGCTAGTCTTATACTTTCTGAGGATCTCTTGCATGACATCGGCTTTCAGATTGTTATCTTTACATAGCTCTTGGTACGCAGCCTCCTTCTCTACGTCCCAAAAGTGTGCAAAAGCCTCCTCTACTGTCTGACCATCTGGCATTTTAGGCATCTGCTCCTTGATGAACTTTTGGATAAGCTCTTGCTTGTCGCGGAAGGTCGGCTCATTCATGATTAAATCGTTCACCTGGGCTTGGTACTGGGCTGCCTTCTCTTCGTTGCCATCGTCTTGCTGCTTATTGGCTTGCTTGAGTAGCTCTAGTATGTAGCCGACATTGATACGATCGCTATGTAGCATTTCAATCTGAAAGTTGATGTCATCGAGTATTGAGGTTTTATCCTGGCTATTCTTGTTCTGGGTGCGAATGTTGCGGTATAGGTCTATATATTTACTGGCAAAATTGGCGAAGTCTTCTTTATTCAGATCTGTATCAGCCTGGTCGTAGTCTACGAAGGTACCTAACTGCTCGTTATAGCGCATCACTTCACGAAAGGCTTTGATAAATGCTAACTGCTCATCTTCAGTCTCTAGTGTATCAACGGCCTTATAATCAGCGCAGATGTCTAAAAGGGTCTTAGCGGCTTGATCGTAGTGCTTTCGTAGCTCATGCATTTCAGGAATGACGGCGATATCTTTCGCTTGCTTGTTGGCAAACAGGGCTAGAGCGTCGTCGGTGTTTTGCTTTAGGTTACGAAAGCAGACGATATTACCAAAGGGCTTTTTATCGTTATAGATACGGTTGGTGCGTGAGAAGGCTTGTACCAGACCATGGTACTTTAGGTTCTTATCCACGTATAGCGTATTTAAGGTTTTGGCGTCGAATCCTGTCAGAAACATGTTCACGACGATCAGAATATCGATCTTGCGCTGTTTTACTTTGGTGGCGATATCACGATAGTAAGGATAGTAGTTCTTGCCTGAATCAAAGTTTGTAGCGAATGTATGATTGTATTGGCCAATGTAGCGATCTAACTTGTCGCGGCTGCTCTCATCAATTTGGGCAGGGGTTTCAAAGCTGGACTCTGCAATGAGCCCATTGTCTTCGAAACTGGCATCGGTCGCTTCGTTGGCCGCATAAGAAAATATCGTAGCAATGGTGAGTGGCTTGAATGTAGGGTCATCGGCTTGCTTTTGCGCTTGAATACGCTCAAAAGCGTCGTAGTACTGCGTGAGTATATCAACGGAGCTGACGCAAAATATGGCGTTAAACTCGCGGCGTTTGGTCTTGGTGTCATGCTTTTCGATGATATAGCGAGCGATATCATCAATGCGTTTAGGGTCGTTATAGACCTCTTGAGTGTCAATGGCGGTGACTTTTTCATCGGCAGCACTGTCGTTTTTGGTGAATTTACCCACATAGTCAATCTGAAAGGGCAGCACGTTTCTGTCACGAATGGCATCCACGATGGTGTAGCGGTGCAAGCACTCATCAAATAGGTAGGCGGTAGTGAGCTTAAGCCCAGCTTTGTTGTGAGCGTTGTCAATCAATATGGGTGTGCCTGTAAAACCGAACATCTGCGATTGTTGAAAAAAGCGTTTGATGTTTCGGTGCGTTTCACCAAATTGGCTGCGGTGACATTCATCAAAGATAAAGACGACTTTTTTGTCTTGTAAGTAGCGGATTTTTTCTTGATGGCGCTCTGATTTGATAGCGCGGTTGAGCTTTTGAATGGTGGTGACGATCAGCTTGTCGTGGGTCTCGCCGAGCTGCTTGACTAAGTTTTTGGTGTTGGTGGTACTGTCTACGCTGCCGTCTTTAAAGGCGTTGAACTCATTGGCGGTTTGGGTGTCCAAATCATTTCTATCGACAACAAACACCACCTTTTCGACATCGGGTAGCCCCATGATGATTTGACTGGCTTTAAATGAGGTCAGCGTTTTGCCTGATCCTGTGGTATGCCAAATATAACCGTTTTTGTCTGAGGCGGTGGCGCGCTCAATTAAGCGCTTGGTGGCATGGACTTGATAGGGTCTGAGCACCATCATGGTCTTGGAGTACTCATAGAGCACGACAAACTGAGCGATCATCTCGGTTAAATGCGTAGGGGTTAAAAACACCTCAGCAAAATCAACGATTTCATTGATCGGTTTGTTGTCGCTGTCCGCCCAGGGAAAGGTAAAATTAAAGTGCTGAGTGCCTTTGGCATAGTAGCGCGTGTTTGCGCCATTACTGATGACGAACAGCTGAACGAACTCAAATAAGCCATGTCCTGCCTTGTAGGCGGCTTTTGAGTAACGCATGGTCTGATGGAATGCCTCGGCAATCTCGATGCCGCCACGGCGCTTAAGCTCGATTTGCACTAGGGGCAAGCCGTTAACCAAGATGGTGACGTCAAAGCGACTGGTGCGCCCGTTTTGGCTGCTGTGGTCAACCATAATCTGATTGCTCAGCTGCCAAATGTTGTCATCAGCGTTTGGCCAAAAAAACTGAATATGGCGTGAGCTGCCATCATCGAATTTGACGTTGAACTTATCGCGCAGCTTTTTGGCACGCTCAAAGGCGCTGCCACTGCCAAGATGACTGATAACTTGCTTCCACTCATCATCAGATAATGGCTGATCCAGCTGATTGGCGCGGACGATTTGCGTCTTTAGGTTGGCAAGGAGTGCCGCCTCGGTGGTAATGGTAACGCGCTCATAACCCAAATCCTGCATTTGCGTCATTAGGCTGTCTTCGAGTTGGTACTCACTTTGCTCAGTCATGTTATACCTTATACAAACATCTGCTGTAATAAGCCTTTTTTCCACGTTTTGGCGTGGTCGATTTGCTCGGCAACGTTATCAATTTTTTGGTCAATAGCGGTTAAGAAGTTGGCGATTTTGGTTTGTTCTGCTAAACAAGGATATAGAATAGGCATATCAAAAAAATCTTGATTCTTGATATTCATTCGATCATGCCTTGCCCCTGAATTAGACACACTCTTAACATAATCGTGCCAAACACTACTTTCGAAGAAGTATTCTAAGTAATTTATATCACCTTCATTAATAGTAAAGACGGTGTATAGAGGTGACATGACACCTAAGCACTGTTTATTACGCTTGATTGGCCCTACAGGCGCTTGAGATGAAATTCTTGGGTTATATACAAAGTCACCCATCTCAACCACGTAGTAACCCTTTAAATTTGAAGTGGTTACTATTTCTCTTTCAAAATAATCACTTTGTTTAATAACTCCCTGAGTAGCAGAGTTTGTTAGAACTTCAGCGATACTTTCATCTTTATTTTTTACTAAGCTTTTTGAAGCAATCTCACCTAGTGTTATATCATCCCAATCTTCAAAATTACTACCATCATCCGCTTTAAAGCGCAGTTTTTGGCTAAAAAGCTGTTGCATTATGCCTTTTTTATACTCGCCTAACAGCTCATGCTTTTGGGTCAGCTCGTCGATCTTAGTATCGACAGCGGATAGGAATGTAGCGATTTTGGTTTGTTCTTCTAAAGGTGGTAGGTTTATAGCCACATTATTAATTGACTTCGTGTTTAGGCTGGGTACGCCAGTTGCTTCGTTAAGTTTTAACCAGTTCACTTGTAAAGCATGCTGATAAACAAATTTTGGCACTGCTTGTTCTTTGATTTCGGTGTAAAACAAAGTATCGACTGTCCAAAACTTCTCGTTCACGTATTTAGGGCTATCAATAGTACCTTTACGCCCAATTAATATGCTCTCGCCATCATGTAAAAACTGATCGACATAACGCATTACGCCGCCCGTTCCAAATACTGGAATATCACCGCTATTCAGTTTTTTATGATCTTTACCGTACTTTATATTTAAAACGTCTTTATAGTTTAGTGCTTTCCAATCCCCATCAAACTCTTTAAACCGCAATTTTGGCGTTGCCATATCATCGTATCCTTATCTTTGCCCTATAGCGCTGCTTTAAAAGGCGATTTGATGCCCAGCTCTTTACAAAAGTCGTTGATGGTAGCATTAGTTGCTTGGCTCTTTTTTTCTAAATCTTGCAATGCCTTGGCAACGGCTGCGAGATCCACTTCAGGCTCAGCCTCAAACGTGTCCACGTAACGCGGAATGTTGAGATTATAGCCGTTCTCGCTAATGTCCTTTAAAGAGGCGACATGGGCGAATTTATCGACATTTTCACGCGCTTGATAGGTTTTGATGATGGTGTCGATATGCTCGGGCAGCAGCATATTTTGATTTTTTTGCTTATCAAAGCAGTCACTGGCATCGATAAAGAAGACCTCGTTATTGTGCTTGCGGTTCTTTTTAAAGACTAAAACAGAGGTCGGGATACTGGTGCCGTAGAAGATATTAGCAGGGAGTCCAATCACTGCGTCTAAGGCGTTAAGGTTTTTAATGATGTATTCACGAATATCGCCCTCACTTGAACCGCGAAATAGGACACCATGCGGCAATACCACTGCCATTGTGCCGTCATCGTCTAAGTGATGCAGCATGTGCTGGACAAACGCCATGTCGGCTTTGGTCTTGGGCGCAAGTTTGCCATAGTCTGAGAAGCGCTCGTCTTGAAGCAGCAAGGGATCAGCCGACCAGTGCGCTGAAAATGGCGGATTGGCCACGATGGCATCAAAGCGCATTCCAACGTGCTGTGGACGCTTGAGCGTGTCTTCTTGTTTGATATCAAACTTGGTGAAGTTCACGCCATGCAAAATCATATTCATGCGTGCCAAGTTATAGGTGGTGCGGTTCATCTCTTGACCGTAGATTCTATCTACGTCATTCGCCTCACGCTTGACGCGCAGCAGCAAAGAACCCGAGCCACACGTTGGGTCATAGACTGAGCTTATGGTGTCCTTGCCGCTGGTGACGATTTTGGCAAGTAACGTGGATACCATCTGCGGCGTGTAAAACTCTCCCGCTTTTTTGCCTGCGCCACTGGCAAACTCACCGATCAGATACTCATAAGCATCACCTAGCACATCGCTTTCGGTGTTACTAAGATCAAAATCAATGGCATCTAGGTGGCTTAGCACTTTGACGATCAGCTCATTGCGGTCATCAGGGCTGTTGCCAAGCTTGGTTGAGGTAAGATCTATGTCTTCAAATAGGTTGGCAAAATCTTCTTCTGAGTCTGTGCCTAATGTGCCCTGCTCGATGGCTTTTAACGTGTCAGCTAAATCATCGAGGATAAACGCCTGGTCTTGTTTGCCGCGTTTGGCCAGTTGGTGAAACAACTGATTGGGCGATAGCGCGTAGCCGATCTCATCAATAGCATTTTCTTTGACTTCATTGATATATTCAAGATGATCAGGATTACCGATATCAAAACTTGCAAAATTATCAAAGCCCTCGCCTTCTTCAGCCAAGATATTATTGGCAAAACGGATGAACTTATCCGATAAGTATTTATAAAAAATAAATCCTAGTATGTAGTCCCGAAACTCATCTGCACCCATCTTACCGCGTAGGTCGTTGGCAATATTCCAAAGCTGCTTTTTTAGTTGTTGAAGCTGTTGTGATTGACTCATGATTATCCTAAATTAACATCGTTAGGTGTATAGGTGTATAGGTGTATAGGTGTATAGGTGTATAGGTGTATAGGTGTATAGGTGTATAGGTGTATAGGTGTATAGGT